>CAZDYW010000076.1:0-4664 GCA_964509655.1 uncultured Anaerolineales bacterium | reverse complement strand
GGGAGAGGGGACAGCACGGGAAGTTTACCACAAATCTGCGGATTGGTAAACTTGCATTTCCAACGAAAGCGAGTACAATCCGCAGCCGAAAGCAAGCCTAGTTGAACAAGAAAAGGGAAAATGAATTACGTAGAATCTATCGCCTATCTTCACAGCCTCACCGATTACGAACAGACGCGCATCGAACGCTACACACCTGAGACGCTCGATCTCTCAAGGGTCAAGCGCTTATTGGAGGCCGTGGGCGATCCTCACACCAGCTTCCCGGCGTTGCATATCGCTGGCACCAAGGGCAAGGGCTCCACTGCGGCAGCCTGCGAGTCTTGCCTGCGGGCCGCCGGTTATCGCACCGGCCTTTATACCTCGCCCCACCTGCACACCTTCCGTGAACGTATCCAGGTCTCGGGGCAAGCGATCTCAAGGGAAGAGGTCATCGCGCTGACCGAGGAGTTGCGCCCCCTGATCCGGCGGATACCAGGGGTGACCACCTTCGAGGCCATCACGGTCATCGGATTCCTCCACTTCGCCCGCTCGGACGTGGAAATGGCCGTCGTCGAGGTGGGACTGGGCGGTCGCTTGGATGCCACCAACGTGCTGACACCCGAGGTGACCGTGATCACGTCGATCAGCCGCGATCACACTTACCTGCTGGGCGAGACGCTGCGCGAAATCGCCTTCGAGAAGGCTGGCATCATCAAACCGGGCATTCCAAACGTGAGCGCACCACAACGCGCGGAGGCGATCAAGACCATCGAGCAGGTCAGTCGGGATCGTGAAGCGCCGCTGATGGAAGTGGGAAGGGATTGGGACTACGAGCCCGGCCCGGCCAATTTCGACGGTCAATATTTCACAGCCTGTCGCATCGAGGGCGGCCCATCTGAGTTGGATGGGGAATACTGGATTCCCTTGCTGGGCCGTCATCAGTTGGAGAACGTCGCCAGCGCCCTCGCCGCCCTGGATCTGCTGCGCCAGAGGGGATTTCAGATTCCCGTCGAGGCAGTCCACGATGGTCTACGCCAGATTCGATGGCCGGGACGGATGGAGATACTCAGCCGCGATCCGTTGGTGGTGGTGGATTGCGCCCATAACCCATATTCGACTCGCACCTTGCACCAAGCGCTGAGCGAGTGGTTTCCGGATCGCAAATGGGTCCTGATCTATGGCGCCTCGGCCGACAAGGAAATCGCCAAGATGTTGGAGGCTCTTTTGCCGATCAGCGATTACACCATCGTCACCCGCGCCGATCACCCCAGGGCTATGGCGCCGATTGAGCTGGCCGATGTCGTGGCCGAGGTGGGAGGCGGCGCGGAGGTCAGCGTGAACGTGCAGAAATCCCTCCAGCGCGCGCTGGAGATGATGGAACCTGACAATGGCCTGTTGGCGACCGGCTCGATCTTCCTGGTGGCCGATGTGCGCGAAGAATGGGCCCGCCACATCGGCGCACCTATGCCCGATAATGACGGTGGTCTGAGCTAGTTTCTGAGGTACAAATTGCACCTGTGACCAGACAGAGAAAAAGAGGTAGATGAGGAACAAAGAATTTCTTCAAGATTGGTGGCCGCAAATAGGATGGCCTCAAGACATTCCTTTCTCCATAGAGGATATGGAGATCGATGACATAGACTTGAACACGCATATGGAAGGAGTTGTCGAGGCGCCATTGCTGCCTTTGCGCGATATGGTCTTTTTCCCGCGCATGGTGAGCCCGCTTTTTGTCGGACGGGAAAGCTCAAAGGAAGCGGTCGAAGCGGCGATCGCATTGGGCGAGCCCCTCGTCGCTGTCGCCCAGCGGGATGGCGATATCGAATTGCCGGACTCCGATGACCTTTTCGCCTTCGGCACCGAGGTTTACGTCGGACGCACGCTTCACATGCCCGATGGCACCGTCAGCATGCTGGGCCAGGGCCTACAGCGCCTGCAGATCGTCGAGTTTTTGCAATGGGAGCCCTACATCCGCGTGCGTGCATTGCCCATCTACGATATACCGGAAAAAACTCCCCTCACCGAAGCGCTGATGCGAGCGGTGCTGGCCCTATTCGAAAAGACCGTACAGCTAAACCGCATGCTGCCCGACGACATATACGTCTTCGCCATGAACATCGAGGATCCTGGCTGGCTGGCCGATCTGGTGGCCCAGGCTATGGACCTCGAAATCACAGAGCGCCAGGAAGTTCTGGAGACCATCGATCCCCAAGAACGCTTGCAGCGCGTAAGTGTCCTGCTGGCCAAGGAACTCGACGTGCTGGAACTTGAGGATCGCATTCACACCCAGGTCCAAGAGGAACTGGATAAGTCCCAGCGGGAGTATTTCCTGCGCGAAAAGATGAAGGTCATCCAGAGCGAGTTAGGCGAGGGCGACACCTACACTCAAGAGGTCAACAAGCTACGCGAGAAGATCGCCGAGAGCGATATGCCCGACGAGGCGCGTGAACAGGCGGAGAAGGAGCTCGACCGACTGAACGCTATGCCACCGATGTCCCCGGAGACCAGTATGATCCGCACCTACCTGGATTGGCTGATTGATCTACCCTGGTCGGAGGAAACCGAGGATAACCTGGATACCAAGCACGCGGAGGACATTCTAGAATCCCATCACTATGGACTGCCCAAGGCCAAGGAGCGCATCCTGGAGTATATCGCCGTGCGAAAGCTGGCCGCCGATAAAATGCGTAGTCCCATCCTCTGCTTCGTCGGCCCGCCCGGCACCGGCAAGACCTCCCTGGGGCGCTCAATCGCCGAGGCGCTGGGCCGCGAGTTCGTGCGCGTCAGCCTGGGCGGCGTGCGCGACGAGGCCGAGATTCGCGGCCATCGTCGCACCTACATTGGCTCGCTGCCCGGACGCATCATCCAGACTATGCGCCGCGCGGGCACCATCAACCCGCTCTTCATGCTCGATGAGGTGGACAAGCTGGGCTACGACTTCCGCGGCGATCCATCCTCCGCCCTGCTGGAGGTGCTCGACCCGGAGCAAAACTACGCTTTCTCCGATCACTACCTGGAAGTGCCCTATGATCTCTCCAAGGTGCTCTTCATCACCACGGCCAACATCCTCGACCCCGTCCCACCAGCGCTGCAAGACCGCATGGAAGTGATCTGGTTCGCGGGCTACACCGAGGAGGAGAAGGTGGAGATCGCCCGCCGCTTCCTCATCCCCCGGCAGATGGAGGAGCATGGCCTGGAGGAACACGAAATTGAGCTCGCGGGCGAGGCCCTACAGAGACTGATCCGTGAATACACATACGAGGCCGGCGTGCGCAATCTGGAGCGCAATATCGCCAAGGTCTGCCGCAAAATTGCCCGCCGCATAGCGGAGGAGGATACCTTCCCGAACCATGTCGGCCCCGATGCGCTGGACGAGTTCCTCGGCCCGCCGAAGTTCTTGCACAGTAAGATCGAGGACCACGATCAGGTCGGCATTGCCGCTGGCGTGGCCTGGACCGAAGGCGGCGGCGACATTATGCCCGTCGAGGTCATGCTGATGCCCGGCGATGGCAAGCTTATGCTGACCGGGCAACTGGGCGACGTGATGCAGGAATCGGCCCAGGCCGCGCTGAGCTACACCCGCGCTCATTGCAAGGCGCTCGAAATCGACCCCGACACCTTCGACGAGACCGATGTCCACGTCCACGCGCTGGAGGGAGCGATTCCCAAGGACGGCCCTTCGGCCGGTGTCACCATCGCCACGGCCCTCATCTCCGCCTTCACCGAGCGCCCGGTGCGCCACAAGGTGGGCATGACGGGGGAGATCTCGCTGCGCGGGCGTGTGTTGCCGGTCGGCGGGCTCAAGGAGAAAATCCTCACCGCCCACCGGGCCGGCCTGGAGAAAATCCTGATCCCAAAACAGAACAAGAAAGACCTGGTCGAAATCCCCGAAAGCGTGCAGCAGAATTTGAGAATCGTCTTAATCGACGGGATGGACGAGGTACTCAAGGAGGCGCTGGCCCCACCAGAATCATGAAGCAAACGCGCGTTGAGCCCTCAAGGCCCTAAAGGTTTCCGGAAATCTTTAGGGCCTTTTTCGTTATTGACAATCCAGCCCACGTAATTTATAATCCTTGCTGTTGCAATTGATTGCATTAAACCATCTGGGTCTCTAGGACTTCGCGGGGGTTAGCTCTAAGGGGATTGCCAAATCCGAGCCGAGCACGGCTGACGCCACGCGAAATCCCAAAGAGCCAACCATCTTAACATCGGCTGAAAACTGGAGGTAACAATGTGTCTAGACTGCGGTTGTGGAGAGCAAACCGCGCTCGTCTGCCCGGAATGCGGCGGGCGGGTGATTCTGATCGACGAAAAGCCGAAGTGCCTTTCCTGCGGCGCCACGCCGTCCCTGGAAGAGGCCTCGGCGGCGCATAAGGAACATCACCATCATCATACCGAGCATGTGCATGAGCATGAACATGGGCATAAGCACGAACACGAGCATGACGAAACAGACTCGGAGGAACGTGATGATTTGGAAACGAAGTTGGGCGTGCTGCTTCCCCACTGGATCGAGCACAACGCGGAGCACGCCGAGTCCTTTCACACCTGGGCCGAACGTGCGCGGGCTGTGGGAGCGGAGCACCTGGCCGATCACATCGAGGAGGCAATCTGCAAGATCGAGGCCGCTAACCGCGACCTGGCAGGCGCCCTCGACCACATCGGTTGAATAACGAATGACG
>CAZDYW010000075.1:0-9508 GCA_964509655.1 uncultured Anaerolineales bacterium | reverse complement strand
GGACGGGGCGCACGTTATACCTCTGGCCGCGGCCCTGTTGAGCTCATCGCCGCATGGCGCTTCCCGGATCGCAGCGCTGCGCAGCGGGCTGAAGCTCGCTTTCGGCGCCTGCCCCGTGCGCGGAAGCTGACGCTGGCCGCGCAGGAGCGCCCCTTCGATGGCGCGGATTTTCACTTCGACGAGAACATATCCCCGCTCCGTTTTTGCACCCGCTGCGGCGGCCTGTTGAAGGCTACCACTTCCCCCGGCGGGTGCTCCCGTTACAAATGCACAGCCTGTGGCCGCGATCAGTACCGCAACGCCAAACCCTGCGCGGGCGCCTTGATCGTGCGCGATGGCCGCCTTTTGCTGGTGCAGCGGGCTATCTCGCCCTACCGGGGCTATTGGGACATCCCCGGTGGCTTCCTGGAGGTCGATGAACTGCCCGCAGATGGCGCCGTCCGCGAGGTGCAAGAGGAGACCGGCCTGGAGGTGCGACTGATCGATCTGTTCGGCTTTTACATCGACCGCTACGGCGAGGATGGGCGCGGGGAGTATTGCTTAAACATCTACTTCCTGGCCAAAGTCGTGGGTGGAGAGGAGAGCTTGACCGCAGAGTCGGCGGATCTGGCCTGGTTTGCACCCGACGAATTGCCGGATCAAATCGCTTTCGAGCACGCCCGTCACGTCCTGAATCGGTGGGCGCAGAGCGTGAAAGCCAGAGATAATAAGGAGGGAGTATGAACATCGGTATCGTTGGCGCTGGTTTCACCGGCCTGACGGCCGCTTACGATCTGACGAAGCGGGGGCACATCGTAACAGTCTATGAAGCGCGCCCCTACGCCGGCGGATTGGCCGCTGGCTTCCGCGATGAGGGATGGGATTGGAGCCTGGAGCGCTTCTATCATCATTGGTTCGCCTCCGATGATGAAATCACCCACCTCATCGACGAGTTGGGCTTGCGCGACCGGCTTTTCTTCCCCCGGCCCACCACATCCATCTATCATCAAGGTCGCATCTATCCTTTCGATAGTGCCCTGCGAGTTCTCCAGTTCACGCCCCTGCCCCTGGTGGATCGGCTGCGCGTGGGGCTGGTCACGCTTTACCTGCGGCTCATCCGCGACTGGCGACCTCTGGAGCGCTTCTCCGCGGCCGAATGGACCCGCCGCGCTGTCGGCGAACGGGCCTATCGCGTTCTCTGGCGCCCGCTCCTTACAGCTAAATTTGGCGAGGAGCATTATCGCGACGTGAACATGGCCTGGTTCTGGGCTCGATTCTACAAGCGCACCTCACGGCTGGGTTATTTCGTCGGCGGATTCCAGGCCCTCATCGATCTGCTCGTCGAGCGGGTGCAAGCTCAGGGGGGCATCGTGCATTTCAACGCGCCCGTGCGTGCCATCCACCGCGAGGGGGAACGGCTGCGGTTGAGGATACCGATCGGCGACGTGCGGCACGACCGTATCATCGCCACGTGCTCCCCGCAAATGCTCCTTGAGCTGGTCCCAGAATTGCCGCCCGATTACGCTTCCGGCCTCGCGGCGCTGAGGTCGATGGGCGCGGTCGTGATCGTGCTGGCCCTCCGCCGCCGCCTGACCGATGGGCATTACTGGATCAATCTCCCCAAGGGCGAGGAGATGCCCTTCATGGGACTGGTGGAGCACACCAATTACATCTCCCCGGAGCATTACGGCGGCGATCATCTGGTCTACTGCGGCGACTATCTCCCGCCCGATCATCCCTACTTGGACTATACCAAGGAGCAGTTGCTGGAGGTCTACCGGCCCGGACTGGTCAAGATCAATCCTGATTTCGACCCCGATTGGATACGGGCCAGTTGGATGTTCACGGAGCGGTACGCGCAGCCGGTGCCGGTGCTCAACCACTCGCGCAACGTTCCCGCACTGAGGACTCCCATCCCTGGGCTGTGGATGGCGAACATGAGCCAGGTCTATCCCTGGGATCGAGGGACAAATTACGCGGTGGAACTGGGGCGGCGAGTGGCGCTTGAGGTGGTGTGACTGTTGTGAGTTGTAACTTTCGTTTGCAGTGAGCGACTGCAAGCCCACGAACACTCCAAAAAGGTATCTTTTCAATATTCTGGGGAGCGCCAGCAGGATGCTGGCTCCTATGCCGTCAAGATGACGGCGCTCCGTCTTTCTTCCCGAATTATTGAGAGGGTACCCAAAAAGGCTTGCAAGATACCGCGTTACCTATTGCGAACGAAAATTATGGCCAAAAGTGGAAAAGCAAAAGGTGCGACGCGCTCATGAGCGCGTCGCACCTTAAATTGTCTTTCGGTCGTGATTATTACTGATAGACCGGTCGAATGCCTTTGTACACACGGCGTCCTGCCAGTGTGCGTAAAATCACCCTTGGTCGACGGCCTGTGATGTGGCCTAGCTCCCGAGAGGTCAATGGCCTGTTGCCTCCTGCCAGAAAGGCTCTAAATACTGCGTCAACCAAAGGGAGGTCTTCCGTGATGTAATCAGGCTGCTTGCTACAGTGGACCCGCATAACGTGTTGCAATCCGTTCACCCTTCGCACTTCCCCGGTCTGTTCATCGACCCAGTCGATCTTCTCTTGAGCGTCGAAGTCCTTCCCGAAGGCTTTCCGATGTTCCTTGCAGAGGTGGGACTTTAGCTCCACGTTGATTTGTAAGCCTTGTCGATCCCACCATCCGTAGTCTATGTGGAAGGGCGTATCAACATCGGGTTTCACCAGTGTGGGCAGCTTCGTGGGGATGGGCATTTCTTTCATAGTCTGAATTACTCCCCTCCTGGTCCAGTATGCAGAACCCAATAGTTGTCTCCCACCGGTGCATACTTATCGTTCTCGACCAACCTGGCCAGCATCGGCCCAGGCGGTGTGCGCATGGCGACATTAACCGCGCTGTAGAGTGTGGCGGCGTGCACATTCCCTTGTGGACTCAACTTGACCAGTTCGGGGAAAATTTCGTCGACCAGTTGTCTCAGTGTTATTCCATGCTCCTGTGTGCGGCGCCAGATTGTATCGAGCTCCGAGAGCGACCCGGTTGCTATTACCATAAGTTCATCATATTCACAAGCAATGCGTTCCCTGTGCATCTCGAAGGTCAACTTTCCGTTTTTGGGGAAGGCCACTCGCACCCATTCGCGCCTTGAGCGGCGGCTACGCGGCCGGATGAAGAGCTGTCCCTTTTGTGCTCCGGGTGATAGCTCCAGGTAGGCTCCGACTGGGATCTTGTTTTTTCTGTACCACTCCTCTAGGCCGTAAACGTAGCGCTCCTTACGGATTGTCCACCCCGGCATTTCTTCGCCCGTGTCACCGTCCACAAAAGTAAAGCGAATGCGTTCAGTGTGTCCAGTAGGGAAGATTTTCGACAATTTACTGGAAATCGGCAAGGTACCCGATCTCCAGTGGGGGTAGGTCAATACGATTGTCTCAAGGTTGGAAGGCGTCGGCGGTGGTTCCAAGTTGGACCACTCGTCATCCAGTTGTTCCACCAAGGAGTGCATCTCGCTGGTCAGCAGTGCCGGGGTATATTTTATCGGCCTGTAGTGCAGATGCGGCGGGGTAACGAGCACCGCCTCTGGCTCCAAGCGATGTAAGAACCACATCACTTCGCCGGCCGGCCCCACTTCGTCGAATCGCTCGTCCTTTTGGAGCGCGTAGTTGAGGGAGAAAACGCGCAACTGGGGGGATATTTCCTCCGGTAGCTCCACGTCGCCGAGCAATGCCTCTGTTGGCAGCGGGCCGCCACTTGCCACGTCGAGCACCGCCTCCGCCAGGTTTAGATGACCCTCGTGTACCTCCACCAGCAGGTCACGGCGGAACCATTTTCCGGCCAGCCGGACGAAGGTGGAATTGGCCTCCAGGTGATGCTCCAATTTCTTCCCCACTTGTGGCCCGTACATTTGGGCTAGTTCCTCTGGAGGGATAATTGTCTCACTGACTTCTATTTCAGCGTTGAGCACATGTTCACCCTTAAACTCGGCGGCGAACTCACGCTCCTCACTGTTTTCGAACCTCACTTGGATGACCTGGAATTCGTCGTATTCGGGGTTGCGCCCTGGGCGTATCCCGAGCACTTCTCCGGCCCGATACCCCATGTTTGGAAAGACGACCTGCTGCCCTATCTCATAGCTTTGTTTAGGCTGATAGGGAGCGCCCTTGGAAAGAGCGCGTTTTATGGTCGCTTCCTCTTGCCGACTGCGCTGCAAGACTAACGCTCGGCCTAACTCTTCTGCCGAGCGTGGCAATTCGTCATCGACAAGCAGCGTACTGAGGTGCTGGAGGTCTTCCGCCGTAATCGTAAACTGTTCGTCCCAATAAGCAGGATCCTGTGTCTTACGTTGAATCAATCTCCGTCTCCCACATGCAAATAATCAAAATACCAGCGCGATTATACCAGGTTCGGGCTGGTTTGACAAATGTAATCGCTTGGGGCATACTGCAACTACAGGCTAAATCTAAGGAGGTGAGCTGTGCAGGAAAGGAAGTCGCGTCATCCTGGGTTAACAGTGGTGCAAGTCGCATACGGCATTGACCGGGGGAAAGTTATCAAGGCTAGTCTGGAGAGTGCGGGTATCCCGGCCTTGTTGGATTATGAGAGCGTTGGGCCGATCCTTGGCATTCTGGCCGATGGCTTGGCGGAGGTGCGCATCCTGGTGCATGACGAGGACGTTGAGGACGCGCTCAATCTCCTCGAAGAGCTTTCGTGGGATGAAGATTTCGAGGAAGCCGGGGAAGTGTAGGGCGACCTTGCTGAGCGTTTGCCCAAGGTCTTCACTTGCTCAGCTCTCGTGTCGCCAGACCGATCATTAGAAGCGCTATCCCGACGAGCAGCAAGCTTATCGACCCCCACGTCACCGGGCCCCCAGCCGGCGGGAGTACCGGCGCCGGTGTGACCGTCGGCGTGGGCGTGACCGGGCGCACCTCGAACTCGACGACGAGGTGGGGCCTCATGTCGGGCTCTTCGACTTGAGGCCAGTAGGCCGCGAGAAGGTCCCCGGCCACTTCAGGGTCCGCGTCGGGCCGTGGCGCAGAGGCCAGCACCAGCCCGTAGTTGGGCACCTCGTTCGCCAGCCAAGCCCGCATCAGCGCGGTGACGTTCCACGTGAGCCAAGTCCCTTCCCCCTGCCCCATGGTCACCGATGCAGCGGATGGCGGCAAAGACGTCGGCGTGGGAGGAGCGGTTGTCGGCGTGGGCAGCGGTGAATCTGACTGTGTTGGAGTGGGCAAGCCCTCTGGCGTGGACGTGGGAGTCACTGTCCCCGTCGGCGTGAGTGTCGGTGTCGGCGTGGGCGTGGGCGTCCCCGTGATCGTTTCCGTGACGATGACCGTGATGCTCCCATTTTGGAGGGAGGTAGCGATGGCCTCGCCCTCATAGTCGGTCAAGTAGAATTCCTCGAAGCGCAGGGCCGATTCCCCGATCTCCTCGGCCAGGAAGGTGATCGCGGCCAAATCGCCGCTGCCGCTGACCGGTTCGGTGGGCTCCAATTGCTCGACGCTGAAGTATATCTCCCCTTCATTTTGATAAACGATGTTCTCCGCCACCAGGTCTGGGCTGAGAAACGTACCGGCCCGTATCTGTATATCCTCGCTATCCGGGGCGGCGTCGACCACCTCCAAGAGGTCCGGGTCGAAGCTCAGGTACATGTCGGCCTGGTAGAGATTGGTCACATCCTCGACGCTGATGCTGACCACCCTAGTGGTCCCCAGCTCTATCTCCAGTTCGGGCAGGTTTACGGTCGCCGCTGTGGTCTCCGAGTTCATCCCGGCTTGGATCATCGCGTGCCCGGCGAGCTTGGAGGAGCGCACAGTAGCCCCCATCGTGGCGGTGATCGTCGGCGTGGTTGTCAGCCTGGGCGTCGGCCTTGATGTCGGCGTCGCTTCGCCGGTAGCGGTGGGCAATAGGGGGCCCATCGCGTCGAGGCGGGCTTCCGTGATCATGATGGGATTGGGGAGCAAGTCGGGCCAGTTGGCCGGGTCCTCGCTCCAGACTTCCGGGCCGGCCTCTTTTTCCCAGGGCGCGAGGGCGCGATAGACGCCAAACTTCGCCTTCCCGGCGTCGGAGGCGGCGTTTACGTGGACGTGGAGCGTGGCCCGCATGACATCGGTGCCCGGCGGGAACATATCGAGTGGGAAATGCATGTAGGTTCGCGCCCGTGCAATCTCGCCATCGGCGGTGCGATAGACACCCCAGGGCAAGGGCTGAGTGTCGATGGGAGCTGAGACGCTTTCCAGGGGAATGGTGCTCACGCCCGCGCTCCGGTCGGGCCAAACTTGTAGCGTGCGGGATGAAGGGGCCATCAGCCCGATCAACCCCAGCGCCAGCAAAGTCACGCCCAACGGTATGCCAAAGTGACGGCTCACGAACACCTCCTGTCGGCTACGCGCCGCTCTTGTCTTGCTCCGTCGCCATCGCCGCGTCCTCTCCCAGGGGCGGCAGGTCATCCAGGCTTTCCAGACCGAAGTGCTGGAGGAATTCCGGCGTGGTGGCGTAGAGGAATGGCTGACCTATCGTGTCGGCCCGGCCTGAGCGCTCGATTAAGCCGGCGCTGAGCAAGGTGCGCAGAACGCTGTCGGAGCCGACGCCTCGGATGGCTTCTATCTCTGGGCGGGTGACCGGCTGGCGGTAGGCGATGATGGCCAGCGCCTCAAGTGCCGCTTGCGAGAGGTATACACGCGCCTCCAACCCCAGGAAGCGCTCGACCTGTAGCGCGGCCTGCGGCGCGGTGGTGAGCTGCACGCGATTGTCGATCTGTTGCAGCCGCAGCCCTCTTTCGGCGTAGAGCTCCTCCAGCTCGGCGAGGGCCTTCTCCACCTGCCCGGTCGTGATTCCTAGCGCCTCCGCTAAGCGGTGAGTGGAGATAGGCTCGTCGGCCACGAAGAGCAGACTTTCCACCTGCGCCGATATGGAAAGAAGCCCGTTTCCTTTCACCGCAACGATCCGCCGCTCTCCTCCTCCAGTGTCGGCTCCTCGGCGAGATTAAGAAGATCCTGGTCGGGTGTGGGGACCTGTTTCTTCTTGGGCTCCTTGGGGTGGGGGACGGCGCGCAAATTGACCTTGGGCGGTTGGGAGAGCTTGAGGCCCATCGTCTCTTCCACCACACGCCGGGCGGTCTCCACGATCTGCTCGGCCTTCTGCGGCACGTCGAGCTTGGCCGCCATCTCAACGTCCAGCTCGACCGTCACGCCGCCGCGCTTGGCCGCCACGCTGGACTTGGAGCGCAGCACTCCTGGAAGCTGATCGACCTCGTAGTTCAGCCGGTCGGCGATGGAGGCGACACTAATTTTTACCTCGCCCCCGCTGGTCTGCTCGACCTGGATGGACTTCGGCGCGCGCCGGCGGATCTCCAGGATGATGAGTAGCACGAAGACGACGTCCAGTGTCAGAGCGACGAGAATGCCCAGTGGGATGCGGACGATGGGCCGCAGGCGGTTGAAGAAGTCGGCCAGTCCATCCAGTTGTCGCGCGAGTGTGTCAACTGTCCGGATGGGAAGCACAGATGAGAGGGTGCATGCTACGATAGCGATTAAGAGCAATATCACGATCACGACACGGTTGAAAGTATTCATCGTTTAGCCTCCTGTGATTTCACGGCGGATTCGTGCCGACGCCGCCCTAAAGCCAAGCGTATGCGGCGCCTGCTGTGGACCAAAAGCCAGTCCATTATAACATTCTCCGTTGCTTTGGACAACGCAGGACGATGGCGAGGCTCAACCCGAACAGCCCAATCAAGCTGATCGCGGCGCCGACGCGCAGACTCTGCGGGCGAAACGAGAAGGTGACATCGTGCTCGCCGCTTTCCAGTGCCACGGCCCGGAAGAGCAAATCGGCCCGCATGATCGGCTCATCTTCCCCGTCCACCGTTGCCTCCCAGCCGGGGTACCAGGCGTCGGTGAGGACGAGATAGCCCGGCTCGTCGGTCGTGACTTCGAGCTCGACGCGCTCCGGTGCGTAGCTCGTCACGCGGACGGAGTCTGCGCCGGTCGGTGCGCTGACTAAACTTGTGTTTTCGCCCGCCAGCACGACCGTCGTCGCCGGATCGAACGCTGGCTCTTCCATCAGAGTCAGTGCGGCCTCGTCATCGGCGGCGGCTTCGGCCTGGTGGACGATGAAGGCGCGTGGCAAGAGGTCCAGATTTTCATAAATCTTCACGTCGCCGGAGTGGGCCAAGCGGAAGTGCCCCCGGTCGGAGATGACGAGCGATTGGAAGCCGCCGGTGCGCTCGTCGATGAGGCTCATTCCCCGCACGCTCAGCTCGCCCTCGGATAGCAGCCCGCGCACGGTGATGCTGACCGGTGTGGCAGGCTCCGCCCAGCGCAGTCGCGTCACGTAGTCGTTCCCGTCCGCGCGTTCCCGCCCCACCGGGGCCAGCGCGTGGGCCACCTCGTCCCCGTGAAGCTCCTCGGCGGTATGCACCCCTGCCCGCAGTGTAAAAGTATGTGTGATGCTGTCCGCGAAGCCGACTTCGACGAGGCCGACGGGCGTTCCATCCGGCAGCGCTGCTCCGCCGCGTAGATGGGAGACCAGGCCCAGCGCGGTCGCCTCGAAGCGCTTCACCTCGGCTACTGTGGCTCCCTCGCCCCGTGAAAGCCGCGCTCCGAACTGGAGATCATAAAAGACATCGTCCAGCCAGGCGTCTTGCAGCTTGTCGGTGATGATGTGTTTGATGTTGAACAGGCTCAGCCAGCGGCCATCGGGAATGGTGCGCAGATTCTCGCGCAGCCGCCCATCGAGGGAGACTCGCTCCGGCGGCAGGATCAAGCGCTGGAGCGTGATGTAGTGGGCCAGCGGTAGCAGGCCCCCGTCGTAGCCATCGACAGCGGGTAGGCCGAAGGCCAGCGGGAGGTTGGGACTGAGCACCTCTTTCTGTTTGGCGGCGATGATGTAATCATAAAGCGCGGCCTGTGAGAGTTGGGGGCCGTAGATGAGCTCGATCTCGGGTAGGTCGCCGGGGTCGAAGGTGATGTCGGACATGCTGATGAAGCGCCCGCTGCCTCCGCCGCGATCAGTTTCTCGACCCGCTGCGTCGCTCAGCAGGTGGGCGATGGAGGGGCGCAGTTGAGTGAGTGCCTGGGGCGCGGTGGCGCGGGTGTGGGGGAGAGCGCTGCTCGCTGCGAATAGCTCCAGGGTCAGCGAGGCGAGCAGGCTCAGCGTCGCCAAGCGCGGCTTTTGGGAAGCGAGCACCAGCGTTCCCAGTCCCAGGATAAGGCCGGTCGCCCAGCCGATAGCAGTGGGCCAGCCGATGGGTTCGGCGGCGCCGAGGCGGGCGCTGATGGCGGCCCAGCCCATCAGCAGGAGCGGTATCATGGCCAGCGGGGTGAGGGAGCGGGGGGCTCGATTGGAGCTCTGGCGGCGCCACAGTCTCTCTGCTCCGTGTCCCGCCAGCCCCGCCGCGCCGATGGCGTAGAGTGCCAGCCAACGGGCCGGTGCGCGAAAGTGGGCGAAGCCGGGGACGTAGCGGGCCAGCAGCAGATAGAGCGGATTGTAGAGGCCGAGCGCGAAGAAGAGGCCGAGGAGGAGGAGGGAGAATGGAGAATG
>CAZDYW010000074.1:5792-9517 GCA_964509655.1 uncultured Anaerolineales bacterium | reverse complement strand
ATGTTGCCTGGCCCACCGCATTCCGGGGTGTAGCACGTGGCGTCGATGAAGGCGCATTTCTCTCCACAACTGGGGCATTTTTCCGGCACGGTCGGCGCGTCGAAGGTGTAGCCGCAGTTCGAGCATTTCCACCATTGTTTGGTCTCTTTTTCTGTCATTTCAACTCCTTTCCTACGGTCCGTAGTTTTCTGCCAGATACTCGACCAGGATAGCTTGCTCATCGGTGTTCAACTCCGCTCCTTTGTTCACCATCCGGGTCACGGTTTGCTCCCATTCCTCTTGAGTCTTCTCAGCTTGCTCCGTTCGATCAAGGCCATGGCAAGTTGAGCAGCGTTCTTCCAGCAATGTCTCGCCATTGGCCTCGGATGAAGCGGCTTCCTCACCCTGGGGCGCTTTCGTGGGCTCCGCCGGTGAGCCTCCACAGGCAGATGAGGCGCCGATGACCAGGATCAACGTCAACAACATGATAAAACGGATCTTTTTCTGCATATCTCTCCTTTCAATTTCTTCGCTACCCTATGGCCCATAGTTCTCGGCCAGATAGTCGGCTAGAATAGCCTGTTCTTCCTCGCTCAGCTCCGCTCCCCAGACCAACATCTGGCGGATGACAGTGGCCCAGTCCTCGCGCGTTCTCCCCTCTGCCACCACCTCTGATTTTTTGTGGCAGTTGGTACAATTATCGCGCAGCAACCTTTCTCCCTCAGATTGGGCGCAGGAGGCCAGCAGAACGAGCGCTAAAATTAGCACCAAGAGCCACCGCTGCTTCTTTTTCATGCACTCTCCTATCATCTTCTCAGGAAATTGGGCTAGTATTCCGTGATCTCTCCCCCGGAAATTTCAACCGCAGCGCCCAGGTCCAGGGGGAAGTCTTTGCCGGGTTGAACGTAGCCATCGGTGGTGTAGGGGCCCACGCTGGGCCAATATCCCTTTCGCTCATCGGTCTCGAAGCGCAGCAGCGTGATCGCCTTGGGCCATTTGTAGCCATACTTCGAGGGAACGACCATCCGCAACGGCGCACCGAACTCATCCAACAGCGGTTCCTCGTCCATCTCGTAGGCGAAGATGACACGCGGCTGGGAGAGCTCCGCGATGGAAAGGGATTCGTAGTAACCATCCGCACATTCGAAGGTCACCCAGGCCACTTCCGATGATGGCTCAACTAGCTCGGCCAGCGTCTCGTAGGTGAAGCCAGCCCACAAGGCCCGCGCCGACCAGCACTCCACACACTTCATGCGAGTATCCTGCTCCACGCGCGGGAGATTCAGAATATCGTCCAGCGAGAGGCTCCGGGGCGCTTCCACCAGCCCCTCGACGGTCAACCGCCAATCACCACGGTCGACTGGGCGGTAGGGCTGGAAGTAGCGCACGTTCCAGTCGGGCTTGATTGCCGGGCGGTTCTCATTGCTCAGCACTTTCCCGCTTGTTACCGTCGGGCTGAGATGTGTGGGGGTCGTGGTAATCTGTGGGGAGCGCCCCTCCCGCCGCGCTGGGCCGCAAGCCGCGACCAGCCCTCCCAGTGCGCTCAGCGTGGCGGTGCGCAGAAAACGCCGCCGTGTCCAGATTTGATGTTCCATTTGGGTATCTTGAGTGCAGCCTTCGTAGGGGCAGGACTCAGTGCCTGCCCGATGTCATTGCGGGCGACCACTGGTGACTCGTCGCCCAGGGGATCGCCCCTACTTCATAGGATTTTCAAACAGGCTCTAAACTCCACCGTAGATCGGAACGCGCGCGCCGTTGATCGAGGCCGCTGCCTCAGAGCAGAGGAAACGCATTGTGGCGGCGATGTGTTCCGGCGGCACCCATTTGCTCGTGTCCGCCTTGGACATCATCTTGCGGTTCGCCGGGGTGTCGATGATGCTGGGCATGACCACGTTGGCCGTGACGCCGCTTCCCTTCACCTCCGCAGCGATGACCTCGGTCAGGGTGATGAGGCCCATCTTGGCGACGGCGTAGCCAGCCTGCTTGGCGCGTGGCTCGACCGCCGTCTTGGAGCTGACATGGACGATGCGGCCCCAGCCGGCCTCTAGCATAGGGGGCAATGCCATCCGCGAGAGCAGAAAGGCCGAGCGCAGATTGAGCCTCAACATACGCTCCCATTGTCCGACCGGCGTTTCAGCCACGGTTTTGCCCCCGCCCCAACCGCCGATGGTGTTCATTAAAACATCCAGGCCGCCCAAGGCCACCTGGACATCCTCCACCAGTGCTTCCACTTCCTCATATGATGTGGCGTCGATAGCCCTGGTGAAAACAGGCCCCGAAGGCGGATCGAGCTCCGCGGCCAACTGCTCCAGCGCCTCTTCCGACGTGCTGATCAGCGCCAAGCGAGCCTTTGTCTTGGCGAACTCGCGCGTCACAGCGGAGCCTAACGCTCCATTCGCGCCGCCGATCAGGACTACTTTTCCGTGCAATTCATCAGACATAGCCACTCACTTCCTCTGAGCATTCAAACCTTCCCAAGAGCTCCCGGCTTTCCCAGCTTTTGGGAAGGTTGGTTTCAAGACTAATCCTTGATACTTCTAGCGAACTGGGCGCCGAATTCCTCGCCCCGTTTCAGATCCTCTTCCGTCGGGCCGCCGTGGAACTCGAAAGAATCCAACAAATCCCACTTCATCGGCTTGATGGTATTCTCGAAGCTCCGCTGCGCGCCGCCGCTCCACCCATAGCTGCCGAAGCGAGCGGCTTTCTTGCCCCGAATCCGCTTGTGAGCCGCCATCTCCAAAACCTGAGTCACCGGCGGGAAGAGAGAGCCCTCATAAGTCGGAGCGCCGACCATCACGCCGCGCTTCGTCCACAGCGAGGGCAAGATGTAGCTGACGTGAGTGTGAGTGGCGTCGAAGATTTCCATCTCCACACCCTCGCGGGATATTCCCTGTGCCACGGCGTTCATCATCTTCTCCGTGTTGCCGTACATCGAGCCGTAGATCAGGGTGACGCCTACCTCGCCGGGGTTGCTGGCATACTCCGCCCATTTCTGGTACAACTCCACAATGCGCTGCGGATTCTTGCGCCAGATGAGTCCGTGAGATGGCGCGATGACGGAGATCGGAGTGTCGGCCAGCTTTCCGATGGCGTTCAACACCGGCCTGCTGAAGGTAGCCACGATGTTGACGTAGTAGCGCAGCGCTTCCCGCTCGTAGAAATCCTGGTCGCCACATTTATCGTCGAAAATGCCGCCCCGCAAGGCCCCGTAACTTCCGAACCCATCACAGGGGAAGAGGATGTGCTCTTTGACCTCGTAGGTCATCATCGTCTCTGGCCAGTGGACGAACGGGGTATGGACGAAGCGCAGCGTGTGCTCGCCCAGCTCCAGCGTCTCCCCATCCTCGACCACGTGGATGCCCTCTGTGACCTCGTAGAAGGCTTTGAGCATATCGCGGGCTTTCTCTGTGCTCAGGATGGTCACTTGGGGAGCCACCCGGCGCAGTGTGCGCAGCACGCCGGAATGATCCGGTTCCATGTGGTTTATGATCACGTAGTCCAGATCGGAGACGTCCGTAATCTGCTGAATCTGATCCAGGAATTCGTCCGTCTTCAACGCCTTGGTCAGATCCACGATGGCCTTTTTCTCGTCATCGATCAGGTAAGTGTTGTAGGAAACCCCTTCCTGGGTGATGGGCCACAGCCCTTCGAATAGATCGGTGGTACGGTCATTGACGCCGATCCAATAGATATTGGGTTTTATCTCAATGGGAGGCATGTCCTCTCCTTAGCGAATTTGCGAATAG
>CAZDYW010000074.1:0-5692 GCA_964509655.1 uncultured Anaerolineales bacterium | reverse complement strand
TGTCCTCTCCTTAGCGAATTTGCGAATAGCGAATGGAGAATTGAGAATTGAGAATGGAGAATAGAGAATTGCTCGAACTAATTCATCATTCGCCATTCATCATTCATCATTCACCATTCACCATTCGCAATTCATCGCTCAACTAAACTTTTCCGGCCAATCGGCGCAGGTGCGTTTTTTCCTCGCGGATGATGTTGGAGATAGTGTCACGGTCGGATTCCCGCACCATCTCACGCAGGTCGTAGTAGAAGATCATAGTGTCCTTCTCGAAGCCCATCGCTGCCCGAAGCGCAGTTTCTCGATCTTTTGCTTTCTTAGCCGCCTCAAGTGACTTCTCCGGCCCGGTGAACAGGGCCTGATCGAGCGCGGCTTCAAGATAGGCCTGATAATCCTCATACTGATCGGCGGGGAGCTCAGGGGCCTCCTCGACGCCTTCCAACATCTTATTGAACGCGTTGTAATGTGCTTGCTCTTGAACGGCCAGATCCTCGAAGAGAGCCTTGGTCTCGCTATCCTCGGTTTTATCGGCCACGGCGTTGTAAAATTCTTTCCCGTTCTCCTCAATTCTCAGCGCCATCTTCAGCGCTTCAGCGGCAGTAAAAACAGCCATTTGTTTCTCCTTTCATGATAGTGTAGCGTTTAACGATTTTCTCGAAGTACCAAGCGTTTCAGTTGGAAACGCTCCTCATAACCATGTAGCTTGCTCTCGAAGCTTTCGACTTCCCCGTTTTGGGCGATCTCCGCCCTTGTCTCTTGATCCGCCAGCATGGCCTCGGTAAGCACGATGTCCTTGCCTCGCGAGAGGCGGCTCACACGCGAGGCCACGTTTACGGTGGTGCCGAAGTAGTCCAGTTGATCGTTCAGTGTGACGCTGATGCAAGGCCCGACGTGTGTGCCCAAACGGACTGCCAGCGCTTCGTCGCCGCTCAGATCGAGACGGCGATTCAGCGCCTTCATGTCGTAGTAGGCCTCAATCGCCGCCCGCAGCGCGTCAAGTGGCGTCACAAACGAGGCCATCACCGCATCCCCTATCGTCTTGACCGTCACGCCGTTGTTATAGTCAGCCGCCCGGAACAACACCTCGAAATGTTCCCGGACTCGGCCATACGCCTGGGGATCGCCCTCACGTGCGTACATCGCCGTCGAGCCCAAGAGATCGGTGAACAGGAACGCGGCCCGTTTGACCTTCAGGCTCTCACCAGGAGGCAGCACTTGATCGGCGAAAAGCGTCCGAAAGGGCTGCACGTTCAACAGCTCCAGCCCATAGGTCGGGGGATAGAGTTCCTCGGAAAGAGGCTCTTGGGTCGAAAGATTGCGGACTCTGTCTTCTACTGTAAAGGTGACGTAAATCTCGTGATCGAGGTGAAGATCGAAGCCCTTCTGGCACTGCGGGCAGTACTCCGCGCTGCGGCTGTCGCGCAACGAGAAAAAGGTGCGTGCGCGACCGCCACAGTATGGACAATGCACCTCCCAGTTGAGTTCAAACAGCCCTTCCTGTACCGCGAAGGCCAGAAAGCTCAAGGTAGTGTGAATGTCGGTTTCAAATTTGCTGGCGATGTGACGCGGGTTGACCTTGTAGAGTTCTTGATCATCCGCCTCATGCAAATAACGCTCCAGTTTATCCAGCATATCGCGGGGCACGTCGTGGCGCGCCATTCGCTCTAAAGCCGCCTGAAGGTTGGTTTTATCCCTGTGCTTCGACATCGCGCCGCGTTCTCCTTTCGTGATCAACTGGACGAAATACGCTTGGGCGTGTACGGAGTCCCGCCCCTACGAGCGGGCAACTGGACAAAATGGGCCACGCGGAATCCCAAAGAGGCGCGTTACTTTAGCACGCAGATCGCTTCCGGCTTGCGGATGCGCGGCGTCAGACTCTCGGAGATGAAGAATTCTACCTCGCTCCCAGCCGGGCCGATGAAACCGATGGTCATATCCTGGCCGAGCACGATGGAAGCATACTGACGACCGGAGGCCAGCAACACGCCGCCGCTGTCGAGGAAGGGCGCTTTGAAGACTCCCTTGCTCGCCATTTTGCTCACGTGCTCCATCTCACTGAGCGGGCCTCTGGTGTAAAGCCGGAACAGGCGATTGTAACGCGCCGGCGCCAGTGCCAAAGCGTAGGGGCCGTGGAAGCCCGCCGCGTCCAGCTTGGTGACCGCCTTGATCAGATCCTCGGCCGCCTGACCGGGCTCGTCCCAGTCGGAAAGCTCGACTTCGTTAACTCCCTCCGCCGTCAACAATCCGGGCAAGCCCAGCTCGGCGTTGCCGTTGAAGATCAGGTCGTCCTCCCAGCAGGCGCAGGCGATGGCCGCTTCCGCCACCGCGCTTGTGTCGAGCGAGAGAGGTTCGCGTTCATAGTTGGCCAAATCGCGCATTCCCAACGTGAAGGGCTGCTTGATCATCACCACAGGAAGCACTTTGCTGACGGTCAGGCCGGATTCTGTTTCCTCGTCTTTGAGTGGCACAGTTTTCAATCCCAGGCCAAACGGCCCCTCGATGTCCAGCAGGCGGCGGCCCACCAACTGTTCCTTGGCCGCCTCGACCATAACGGAATCTAGTTTTTCCCACGTATCCGCTCCAAACGGCGCATCCTCGCGGGCCAAATACTTGTTTGCCATGTGATTCCTCCTTTAAGCTTAAAATCAATGATTAACTTGACAAGGATACCCTAATCCTTCAATGATCCAATCGTCGTCTCGGTATCCTCATCCGAAGCTTTCGGCTCTGGCTCCGCACCGCCGGCTCCGAGTTCAGCCGCCATCTCATCTACCTCTTCCCGCCCTTCCTCAAGCCATTCCGCCTCGTCGCCGGTCAGAATTTCCAGCAGTCGGTTGAACTCGCCGATGTGCTCGCGTTCCTCGTTGGCGATGTCGACCAGCACCTTCTTCGCCAAGGGGTGATCGGTAGCATCGGCGTGGGCCATGTAGAGATGAATCGCTTCGTGCTCGGCCGCGATGTTGAGACGAATCGCCCGGATCAACTCCTCATCGGTCAGTTTCCGATCAGGTACTTTTCCGCTGAACGGATTGATAAACTCTGGCATTTTTCCTCCTGGATACTGCTTTACTTGAACTGCTCTCTTAACACGTGACTTGACGGAATTTCTCCCGTTTCGCGTTGCAAATTGGACATCTTTCGGGGGCTTCGCGCTCGCTGACGTATCCGCAGACTTCACAGACGTGATAGTCGTGGTCTTCGTCGCGCAACATAGCGTTCAGCGCGCGTTTGTAGAGCTTGGCGTGCCCCTCCTCCACATCCCGCGCGTGGCTGAAGGTCACTTGAGCTGCCTTTTCATCTTCCTCGGCCGCGTCCTTGATGAACTGCGGGTAATAGACCTGATTGACGGTTGTTTCCTGCTGGAAGGAGTACTTCAGGTTCTCCTCGGTGTCCTTCACGATGGCATCGCCAAGCAAGCGCAGATGACGCTCGGCGTGCACCCCCTCGGCCGCGGCTACGGCGCGAAACAGCTTGGCGATCTGTGCAAATCCCTGTTCATCCGCTTTGCGTGCAAAAGCCAGCAGGCGATGGTACGCCTTCGCCTCGCCGACGAATGCTTCGTAGAGGTTGCTGCGAGTCTTTTCTCCCATTGATTATCTCCAAATCGACCTATGATAGCAGCGATTTCAGATCAAAATCATCTTTCACCAGTTCGTCAGCCTTCTCTGAGACATTGATACCCCGCTGGATCAACTGACGGGCTGCTCCGCTGCGCTCTTGGTCATTGAGCAGGATGAAGCCGATCACTCGACCATCCTCCAGGGTGAACTTACGGTAGACCCCCGCGTCGATGTCGGCATGCCGCACCGCGCGGCGGTTTTCGCCCTCATTCTCATCGATCTCGCCCAGGGTTGTCACCTCGGCGTCGGCGACCTGGAGTGTGGTGGAGGGAATCGTGCCGGTGTAAGATGCGCTCCCCGGCTCGCTCATATTGGAGGCCGCGGCTCTGGCCTGCTCGATGGCGGCGGGGATGATGCCATAAACCTGCCCCTCGAACTCGGCGACGTCACCGGCGGCGAAGACATCATCAGCGCTGGTGCGCAGTTGCTCATCCACGACAACGCCTCTATTCACCTCCAGCCCGGCCTCTTTAGCCAGCTTGGCCCGACAGCGAATGCCGGCCGAGAAGAGTACCAGATCTCCATCCACCCGCTGCCCATTCTTGAGTTGGACACCCGAGGCGTGGGTTTCACCCAGCACCGCTTCGGTCAGGCTGTCGGTGATCAAGTTCAACCCTTGCGCCTCCAACAGCGACTGTAGCACTTGCGCCCCTTCGCGGTCCAGTTGGCGCGGCAGCAGATAGGGAGCCACCTCGATGACGGTGACCCTTAGCCCAGTAGCTTGCAGCGCACGCGCTGTTTCCAGCCCCAGCAGTCCCCCGCCGACTACTATGGCCGTCTCTGCCCTCTCAGTGTAGGACTTGATCGCCAGCGCGTCCTCCAGCGTGCGCAACGTAAAAACGCCCTCCTTGTCCGTGCCCTGGCAGGGGGGGACAAAAGGGCGTGCGCCGGTGGCGATCAGGAGGCGATCATAGCTCACCCGTGAGCCGTCATCAAGTGTCAGCCGGTGGGCTTCGGTGTTGATCTCCGTGATACTGCTATTGAGATGATATTGAATGCTTTGCTCGGCATACCATTCGGGCGACCGGAAGTATAGTTCATCTTGTTCCTTTTGCCCGGCGATGAATTGCCAAAGGAGAGGGCGCGGATAGTAGGGGTGAGGCTCTGCGCTGAAGATATGCACCTCGTCCGCGTCCGAGCTCGCGCGGGCGAGAGCTCGCGCCGCCGTAACCCCGGCCACGCCCCCTCCTAGGATGACGTACTTCGTCATGCTTTACGCCTTTTCGAACATATCTTTGCCTACGCCACAATCGGGACAAACCCAATCTTCAGGTAGATCCTCGAAAGCCGTGCCGGGCTCGACGCCGCCTTCGGGGTCGCCTTCTTCAGGGTCATAGATGTAGCCACATACCAGGCATTCCCACTTGTCCATCATTTCCTCCTTAGTCTATATATTATTTTTATGCCTTTTGCTTTTTAGCAGCACATTCAGGGCAGTAGCCGGTGTAGGTCAACCGGCAGCCTGTCACCTGAAAGCCGTGGTCTTGCTTTGGAGTGGAGCACGATGTGTCGGGATAGCGGGGTACATCCTCCACCCGCCCGCACTCCAAGCATACGAGGTGATCGTGTGTTTCCGTCAAGGTGTCATAGCGCCGCTCTCCCAGGCCTAATCCGAGATCTAACTCCAACAGGAGGTCCATTTCCACCAACTCATGCAAGGTGTTGTAGACCGTCGCAGCCGATATGCTGGGCATCTCCTGACGCACGCGCGTCAAGATCTGCTCAGCCGTGGGATGGGACCCGTTATCCAGAAGGACTTGGATAATGGCCCGGCGCTGCGGCGTCACTCGACGCCCTCGTCCTCTAAGTTGATTACATACTTTGCTTGTAGATGTCATAAGCTTATTTATAATCTGTCTTAGTTTATAAGCATTCTAACATAGCCAAGGTGGGGTGTCAAGCATTTAGCGGCTGGCCTCATCCGGTCCTTGACCTTAGAGACCTGACAGGTTTTGCAAAACTTCCTTCCCAAGGCCAATTCGCCTCTTACCCAAGCTGATTTCGGTCTAAAAGGCTCTCTTGTAATCATTTTTGACCATCAAAATCGGTAATAGCATCCCTCACCCGCTCCCGCT
>CAZDYW010000073.1:0-9572 GCA_964509655.1 uncultured Anaerolineales bacterium | reverse complement strand
GGCGCGGCCATTTATACCTACATGGCCGCCCGCGCCATGCCATTGCTTCCGGTCGCTTTTGCGATCCACCTGCTCCTCCTCCATCGCCCTCGGTTCAAGCGGGCCTGGCGCGGCTTGCTGGTATTCTGCATAATCGCCGCGCTCGTCGCCGCGCCGCTGATGATCTATCTTTATCGGAACCCGGAGCTGGAGCGGCGCGTGGGCCAATTGACCGGTCCCTGGAATGAGCTGAAGGCCGGGCGAGCGGGGCCGATCCTTCGCGTAGCGCTGCGGGCGCTGGGGATGTTCTTCTGGCGCGGGCAAGAGGATTGGCTTTACAACATCAGCATGCGCCCGATCTTCGAGCCGCTGACGGCTTTCTTCTTCGCGCTGGGGGCGGTGGTGTGCGTTTGGCGCTGGAGGCAGAGCCGCTGCGCCTTCTTGCTGCTGTGGCTGGGAGTGGGCCTCGCGCCGGCCATCGTCGCCCTGCCTCCTGCCAGTCAATCACACGCCATCACGGCCCAGCCGCCGGCCTACATCATCTTGGCCTTGGGGATAGATTCGCTGTGGCGGCTGTTGCCGAAGCGGCGCGAGTGGCTGGGGCCACTTCTGGCTTCCGGCCTCATCGCTTTCCACGGGGCGCTTTCTTGCTACGCTTATTTCGCCGTCTGGTCCAACGCGCCCCAGGTGCGGGAGTTATATCAAGCCGGTATCACGGCTGTCGCGCGTGAACTGGACGAGCGCCCCGCGAGCGCGGATCATTCGGACGCGGTGGCTATCGGTGCGCCCTACGTGGATTATTGGCAGCCTTGGAACGCGCTGGCTTTCGAATTGGCGCTCCGACGGGAGGATTTGCGCGTGCGTTGGTTTGATCCGGGTGGGGGTTGGGTCTGGCCGACGGGGGCAGATGTCACTTTCTACTTCCCCACCGATCCGCTGGGGCCGCAGAGCTTCGACCCCACCTTGAGGGAAATCTTCATCGCTGACGCTGTGGCTCGTCCAACATCTAGCGGGGATTTTACAGCTTTTCGTCTCTACTCGCCTTCCGGATCGGTGCTGGAGGAGCGCATTGACGCGGCGAGGCAGGTGAGCGTGGCTTGGCCGCCCGAACTGGCTCATCAGCCACCGCCGAGCTTGCCCCTCGCATTCGGTGGCCGCTTCGCGCTGCTGGGCGCCGATTTACAGAGCGAGCGGGCGACGCCGGGGGCGGAGCTGCGGCTAATCACCTACTGGGAAGTGCTGAGCGCCGATCCGACGCCCGTGGTCGCCTTCGTCCATCTCACCTCTGATGGGCGGGACATCTGGGGGCAGCACGATGGGCTCGACGTGCGCTTGGATGGTCTCCAGCCCGGCGACCGCTTCGCTCAGGTGCATGTGGTGCCCCTCAAGCCGGAGACGCCGACGGGATTTTACCATCTCCAGTTGGGACTCTATCATCCCGAAACGCTGGGGCGCTTGCCCATCGTGGAAGCAGCCAGGGCGATGGATCGTATCTGGTTGGGAAAAGTGAGAGTGGAGTAAGGCGCGAGATTATCTCAGGATGTACATCACGAGTATGACGCTCAGCCCCCAGAGAAAGATCGCGATTTGCAGCGGGCGGTCGGAGAGCACGATCTCCTCCGGCGCGCCGCCCATCTCCTTGACGTGCATCAGATAGAGATAGCGGAAAATGCCATACAGCACGAAGGGAATGGTCAGCATCATCGTGTGGTTGGCGGGCAGGTTGGGGGCGGAGAAGGTGTAGAGCGCGTAGGCCAGCAGCGTGGACGCCGTCACGATGGTGATGGTGTGATCGAGCAGCGGGAGGTTATATTCTTGCAGACTCCGGCGGTGTTGTGAGGCGTTCTCTTTCAGTAGCACTAGCTCGTGGCGTCGTTTGCCGAAGCCGATCAGCAGCGCCAGAAGCGTCATGCAGATGTAGAGCCAGGGCGAGAAACGCTCGGCGTCCACCAGGGGCACGCCGGCCGCCACGCGCAGCAGGAAACCGCTGGCTAGGATCAGCACGTCGATGATGACCACATTCTTGAGCCAGAAGGAGTAACCGATCTGAATCAGCAGGTAGCCGGCCAGGATGGCGCCGAAGATGGGATGGAGCAAGAATCCCAGCGGCAAGACGATGAGGGGGATGAGGACGGCTGCGATAGTGGCCGATCTGACATCGAGTTGTCCGGAGGCCAGCGGGCGGTGTCGTTTCTTGGGATGATTGCGGTCCTTGTCGATGTCGGTCAGATCGTTGATGATGTAGACGGTTCCGGAGATTGAGCACAGAAGCAGGAAACCGGCGATAGTTTGCATCAAATAACCTGGGTCGAAGAGCTTGACGTCGAAGACCAGCGGGGCGAAGATGAAAACATTTTTGAACCACTGCTTGGGTCGCATAGTTCGCAGCAAACCGATGATCAAGATAACCTCCCTTGGAGAATTGAGAATTGAGAATAGAGAATGGCGAATCGAATAATACCAGAAGGAGGCACAACCTGCAACTTGCAACCTGCAACTTGCAACTTGCAAACTTGAAAATGAAAGAGCGAATTGATGTTTTGTTAGCAGAACGTGGTTTGACGGAGAGCCGCTCAAGGGCCCAGCGTTTGATCCGCGCCGGTGAGGTGCGAGTCGAGGGGCAGGTCGTGGACAAGCCGGGCACGCGGGTGGCGGTCGACGCCGCGCTCACGCTGGAGACCAAACCCCGTTTCGTGAGCCGGGGCGGGGAGAAACTTGAGGGGGCGCTGGAGCGCTTCGGCCTGGATGTGGAGGGCGCGGTGGTGGCCGATGTGGGCGCCTCCACCGGCGGCTTCACCGATTGCTTGCTTCAGCGGGGCGCCTCGCGCGTTTATGCCATCGACGTGGGCTATGGTCAACTCCACTGGAAGCTGCGCAACGATCCGCGCGTCGTGGTGATGGAGCGCACCAACGCCCGTTACCTGGAGAGCTTGCCGGAGCCAGTGGATGTGATCACGGCTGATGTGTCTTTCATCTCGCTGCGGCTGATCCTGCCGGCGGCGCTGGGCTGGCTCAAGCGCGACGGGCAAGTGTTGGCGTTGATCAAGCCCCAGTTCGAGGCCGGGCCGGAGCACGTGGAGAAGGGGGGCGTGGTGCGCGATCCAGCGGTGCATCGCCGCGTGCTGATGGAGGTGTTGGAGGCCGCCGCCGACTTGGGCTTGGGTTTGTATGGATTGATGTCCTCACCGTTGCGCGGGCCAGCCGGCAACGTGGAGTTCCTGGCTTGGTGGAAACGAGGCGTGGCAGAGCTGGATCATCGATCCGCCATCGCGGCTAGCCTGGCCGAGGTGGAAGAGTAGGGCTGTGAGTTGAATCGGTGTGCGGGCCTCACTCCACGTAGATCTCTACCATCTCGTTATCCTCCGCGTCCATCACCTCTATGATCTTGCCTTCCATCCCGCTGGCGATAGCCTCCTCTAGCTCTTGTAGATCCACACCCTCAAATTCGGGGGCGAATCGCTCCGCGATGCGCAGTCCCACGCTCACCAATCCCAAGGGGATAGTCACGTTGACTTTGCCTTTGCCGGAGACCATATCGCTCACGCGGATGCGCAGATAGCGGTTCGCCGCGTCAGGGCCAAAGGTGCGCGATTGGGAGCTTTTTTCTCCTCCCAGAGCTCGTAGCAGCGTGGTGGCCTCCTCGGCGGTAATTTTTCCCTCTTCAAGCATCTGTAGAATCTTCAAACGTTCGTTATCTGTGGTCATACTTTGCCTCCTTACACACTGATCTCATTGCTTGCTGTTACACTTCCTCACGACATACAGCGGCTTCCCGGCTCGTAGTCCAATGCTGCAACCAGACGAAAAGACCGGCAGCTAACAATCCCACTGATCCTGTAGCATACCAGACCAACCGAGGATTGGCGTTGTCCATAATCAGCCCGGCCAAGAGAGGCCCAAAAGCGGTCGGAACAGCCCAACTGAAACCATACACGGCCATATATCGCCCCCGCATATCCTCGGGCGCGAAGTGAGACGCCAATGCCTGAGAGGTAGGGGCGGTCACCATCTCGCCGACGGTGAGCATGGCTACCGCTACCAGAAAGAGCGCGTAGACTGAGATGAAACCGTAAGCCCCAAACCCAACGGCGTATAGCACCATACCGACCGCCATCATCATCAGTGGACGGTGGCCCTTGATCCAACGGGTGATGGGAAATTGCAAGAGTACCACCATCGCCGCGTTAAGGCTCACAAGGTAACCAAAACCCTGCTCCGAGACGCCGTGGACATCCTGCAAGTAGACGGGCAGGGTGGTCATCATCTGCATCGAGACCAGTGATCGCAGCATGCAACCCAGAAGGAACAAGGCGAACGCGGCATTTCGCAGGACTTTCCAATATCCGCCAAAGGTCTGCGCCATCGTCTGCCGCTGTTCGCCTTCCTGTGGGGCCGGTTTCGTCTCCGTGATCGCCAAGGCCACAACACCGGCGGTGATCAGGCTGGTCACCGCATCGCAGATGAAGAGAAGCAGGTAGGATTGAGCTGCCAGCAGTCCGCCGATGGCCGGACCGATGGCCACGGCCAGGTTCACCGCCACGCGCAGGATACCATATCCCTGTGCCCGCTGCTCCTCCGGCAATAGATCGGCCACCATCGCCTGCTGCGCTGGATTTCCGGAGTGAGCGAACACGCCCACGATCAACACGGTGGCGAAGAACAGCTCGATGGATTGAACCACTCCCATCAGCAAGCTGGACAATGCGCTGGCGATCAAGCCAAAGATGAGCATGCCCTTGCGGCCAAGATAATCCGTCATCGCGCCGCCGAGTGAGCTGCCCATCAAGCTGGCAATCGAGAACAAGCCGAAAAACACGCCTACCTCTGTCATGCCCACATCGAACTTGCGCGTGATGTACAGCGTGAAGAAGGGAAACATCAGCGCCCCGCCCAACCGGTCGATGAATGTCCCCAGAATGAGAATCCAGAACTGGCCCGGATACTCGTAGTAGGCTTCACGGACACGCTTTATCACTGTCCCTCCAGCGCGGCCAGCAGTTCAGACGCTTGTTCCGGGGTGACCTTTCCTTCCTCCACCATGCGCAGCACGCGCAGCCATTCCTCGTCCGTTGTGACGCCTTTCCGGGATTGTGATGAGCGAGGTTTCTGGCCGCTGGCTCGTTGCCAGCGCCGCTCGGCCTTCTCGGCCCGTAGGCGGGCCCTTTCCGCTGCCCGTTCTGCCTTGCGGCGGGTCTGTTCGGCCACTTGCTCCACGCGCCGGCTGATCTTCTCGCCGTCTATGTTGCGCAGGCTTTCTTCCAGGCGTGTCACCGTCTTTGCCACCGCTTCGTTGACCTGCAACTCGATCTGCTTGCTTACTTTATCCAGTGTGTTTTTCAATTCATTTTCCCAGCCGTTGAATTTCCCCCCCTCTTCAGAACCCGCCGGTTTCAAGGATATGTTGCCCTTCACCTCGCCCTCCAGGCTGGCCTCTCCTGCTCCCAGGACGCCCTTTGTCCCTCCGTCGATTTCCTCCAGGGTCAACTCCGGGATGGTCGAGCTAATCCTGTTGCTGGTGCGCAAGGCCAGCCGCAGGTTGGCATCTGCCGGGATTAGTGCGCTCAGGTTGCCATCGCTGTTTACGCGATAGGTCGCTTCGGGGGAGAAGGGCGGGCCTAGCTGAATGTTCCCGCGCACCTTTTCTACCTCCAGCCCCCCGTTAAGTCCCTCGGCGGTCAGGTTGCCGCCTACCTGGCCCAGCAAAAGAGCGCCATTTACGCCTTTAACCTGCGCGTTTCCCTTCAAGTCTTGCAGTTCCAATTTCGCCGTTGCCTGGATAGCGCTCAGGTTACCGAATGTTTGCTCCACGGCGGTAGGCCCGACGCTTTGCATAGTCAAGTTGCCGTGTACGGTGCTGATAGCGAGCGAGCCTTCCAGCCCCTCGACTTTCAAATTCCCGTGTACGGCCTTAATGGTCAGCGTTGTCTGGGGTGGGCAATTGATGAGACAATCGACGCGCGAGTCGAAGGTAAGAGCTTCTCCTTCCCGTTTCCAACTCACATCTTCAGCCTCGCCCTGTGCGCGCAGCTGGACAACCCGCTCCTCCGATCCGCTTACTGTTAAGTTTCCCAGGCATTCGCTGATGACGAGATGGGGTGATACCGAGGTCTCGAAATTTTGCTCAAACATCTTGGCCTCCTATTCTTTCCGTATGAGCTGGAGCGCTTCTTCTGAGCTGATCTCCTGGCGTGCTAGGCGTTCCAGAACCTCTTGCTGCTGCTCGTTGTCGGTCTTCTGCTCCGCTTCTACTTCGTAGCCCATCGCGCGGACGACCTCGTCCAGGCGGTTGCGGACGGTGGGGTAGGAGAGGCCCAGTTCTTCTTCCACGCGGCTGATCTTTCCTTCGCAGCGGATGAAGACCTCGACGAAGTGGAGTTGGTCGGCGGTGAGTTGGAAGAGCCGTCCCATTGTGAAACGGCCTTCAAGTGCAGTGCCGCAGTTCCGGCAAGCCATTCGCGTGACTATCAGATGATCGTGACAGATAGGACATTCGGTAGGTGTGGGATACATCATATTCCTCCTAATAAATTTTTATCCAAACCTTAATTATTTTAATATATAACTTGAATTTTGTCAAGTAAATCTCTGGTGCGGCTCGGCGGAAGTTTCTCATCAGTTTGTGCTCGAAGGGGATCGCCAGATCCCCGTTCCAACTACTGTTTTGAGACGGTTTTCTTCGCACAGAGCCGGGATCGTTCGACTGAGCTCACGTCGAGGTCTGGCGATCCCTGGCGAGCGTAAACTGGCGGATGATTTCCGCCGTGGTGTACTAGTGTTGTTTCGCAAAGCAAAACCCCTTGGGTATACAGCCCAAGGGGCCTATCTTGAGGCGCTTCGCTCGGCATAGAGGGAATCACCCTCACCCTAGCCCTCTCCCTTTGAGGGAGAGGGAACTCTTGTCCCCTCTCCCCAAGGGGGAGAGGTAGGGTGAGGGGGAAAAGTCCGCTAAGGTCGAATCGTCGCGTCGGCAGGCATGCCCGGCTTGAGCGCCTGGTCGGGGTTGGGGATTTTCACATCGACGGCGAAGACCAAATTTACCCGTTCCTCCTTCGTCTGCACGTTGCGCGGCGTGAACTCCGCCTCACCGGCAATGCTGGAAACTTGCCCCACGAACACACGCTCCGGGAAGGAGTCTACTTGCACCTCTACTTCCTGTCCCACATTCACCTGCCCGATGCGGTTTTCTGGGATGTAGATGACCAGCGTTACGTCGTCCAGGTTGGCGATGGTGAGTAGCGGCGTCCCTGCCGTGACCGTCTCGCCGACCTGGGCGCTGCGGCTGCTGACCACGCCCTGCATCGGGGCGGTCAGCTTGAGGTGATCGATCTGAACGTCGATCAGCCGCACGGCGGCTTGCGCTTGTTCTACCTGGGCCTCGGCCAGCGCGATCTCCTCCTCTGTCGGGCCGGCCTCCAGTTCGTCCAGCTTCGCCTGGGCGGCGGCGACCTTGGCCTCGGCGATCTGCTCCTCCATCTCCGCCCTGTGGAGCTGCGCTTCCTTCGTGAGCGGATTTTCGCGCATCTCCCATAGCGCGCTGAGGTAAGCCCGCTTTCCTTCCAGCTCCGCTTGAGCTCTTGCCAACTCCGATTTGGCGGCCTCTAATTGGAGGCCCCAGGTGCGCTTGATGTCGCCGCCCCGATCGCTGTAAACGTCATATTGCAGCTCCATCCCCGCGACCTCAGCCTCGGCCATCTCGACCCCTTGTTCCGCCAACTCCACCTCGGTGCGGGCGCCATCGATCTGGGCTTTGAGCGAGAGTGGGTTGCTGATCGCCTCTTGCGCGTTGATCACGGCTTCCTGGGCGCCTTCCCAGCGCGTCTCAGCCTCAGACAGACCCGCCCGTGCGGCCGCGATTTCCTGCGGGCGCGCGCCGGAGCGCACACGCTCCAGGTTAGCCTGCGCAGTTGCAACCCCTGCCTCGGCCTCCGCGCGTCTGCTCTGGAGCGTCGCATCATCTATGCGCACCAGCAGGTCGCCTTTTTGGACCGTGTCGCCGCGATCGGCCATAATCTCGGCGATGCGCCCTCCCATTTCCGGCGCGATGGTTACCTCTTCCCCCTCGATGAAGCCGGAGGCGGTCAGTGGCTCCTCGACCTCGGCCTGTGCGCTGGCGCAGCTGGCCAAAAGAAGAGCGGCGAACGTAAAACGTAAAACGTGAAACGTGAAACATGAAACGATTTTTTCCGTTTGCAATTTGCAATTTGCAATCTTCATTCTACTCTTCCTCAGTGATGATCAGGGCGTCGGCGGGCACGCCGGGCTTGAGAGCGTGGTCGGGGTTGGGGATGCGCACGTCCACGGCGAAAACCATATTCACGCGCTCCTCCTTGGTCTGCACGTTGCGTGGGGTGAACTCGGCTTCCTGGGCGATGGCGACCACTTTCCCCATAAATGTTCGCCCAGGGAAGCTGTCAACTTTCACCTCTACGTCTTGGCCGACGTTCACTTTTCCCAGCTGATCCTCCGGCACGTAGACTGTGAGCGTCACCTTGTCCAAGTCGCCCAGGGTGAGCATCGTGCCGCCCGGCGCGGCCAGTTCTCCCTCGTGGATACTGATCCCCAGCACCAATCCACCGACCGGGGCGGTGATACTCAGCTTGTCACGTTGTTTCAGCAGCGTATCGAGCGCGGCTTGGGCCTGGCCCACTTGCGCTTCGAGCGCGGCGATCTCCTCGCCCGTCGCGCCGGCCTTCAGCGCCTCCAATTGTGCTTCGGCCTGCCCGACGATGGCGCGGGCAGCTTGATATTGTGTCTTGGCTGCGTCGATTTGGGCGTTCAGTTCCTGTGGATTCTCTCGCATCGCGTACAGATTGCTCAGGGCGATCTGAGCTCCCTCGTGGGCTGCATCGGCGCTGTTGACGCCCACCCACGCTTTCCAATAATTGTTGGGTATGAGATGAAAATCCAGCTGAAATCCCGGTAGGTCTGGACGATATTCCGGAGGAATATCTTTTAACTCCTCCTTCGCATCTGCAAGAGCCTCTTTTGCATCCCAAAAACCATCGTAGGCGATCTCGGCGGCATCCTTCATAGCCACACTTTGATCCAGGGCAGCTTGGGCCGCGTTCACTTGCGCCCGCGCCTGAGCGATCTGAGCGTCCAGTTCCTGCGGGTTGTCGCGGATGGCGATGGTATCCTGCCAGGCCTGATAAGCGCCGTCACGAGCGGCTTGGGCTTGCATCAGCGTCGCTTCCGCTTGGCGAATCTGCTCCGGTCGGGCACCTGCTTCCGCTTGGGCGAGTTGAGCTTTTGCTACTTCCACCGCCGCTCGTGCCGCCTCGATCTGAGCCTCCAGCAAGCTATCATCCATCTGCACCAGGATTTGGTCAGCTTCGACGTCCTCGCCTTCCTCTGCGAACAACTCGATCACTCTTCCGCCTAGCTCAGAGGCGATGTCAATTTCTTCCGCCTCGATGAAACCCGAAGCCGTCAAGCCCCCTTTCTCGACCTCGGCCAGTTCCATCTCGACCAGCGTCTGTTGCCAGACTGTGGGATTGGTGGCGAAGTATATTCCCGCCGCTGCTATGCCTATGAGGACTAAGACGACGATGATAATCGGCACGATACGCTTTCGTTCCATCACTTAACCTCCA
>CAZDYW010000072.1:1708-9689 GCA_964509655.1 uncultured Anaerolineales bacterium | reverse complement strand
TTTTTCTTACTGCGCCACGACGAAGGCGATGGCGTGCTCGTGGGTGTGAGAGAGGCTCACGGCCCACTCGGTCAGGCCTAACTCCTCGGCACGCTCGGCGGCGCGTCCGTGGAGGCGCACCAGCGGCTTGCCCCGCAGGTCACCAACGATCTCCGCCTCGCGCCAACTGATGCCGTCACGGGCCATCATCCGCATACCCACGCCCAGCGCCTTGGCGACGGCCTCCTTGGCCGCGAAACGCGCCGCCAGCTCGGCCGGCCTCGCGCGGCAGTAGAGCACCTCGGCCGGTGTGAAGACGCGCTCCAAGAAGCGGTCGCCGTGACGCGACAATGCCCGCTCGACGCGGGCGATTTCGACTAAATCAACGCCTGTAGTGAGCATAGTGGGAATGGTGAATGTTGAATGATGAATGGCGAATAGCATTTATTGTTCACTATTCGCCATTTGCAATCTGCAATTCGCAAACTGCAATCCGCTATCCTTCTTCCTCCGGTCCGGCGATGGCGAGCGCGTAGGCTTCTGGATCGAGCCAACGTTGGGCAACAGCCTGTATCCGCTCAGCGCTTATCTCGCTGATCAGATCAGGGTAACGTTGAACGTAATCTAGACCGAGATCGTAGCGCTCTATGCTGGTGATGACGCTGGCTACGCCCTCGTTTGTCTCTAGCTGGAGTGGCATGCTGCCGGTGATGAACGCTTTGTTATCGGCCAGTTCTTCTTCCCCCACCGGATCCTCGCAAATGCGGCGGATTTCGTCTCGAATAGCCATAATCGCTTGCTCGACGTTGGCTGGGTTGACGCCAGCGACGACGCGCCAAGGGCCAGGGCCAGGGCCGCCGCTCACCCGGCTGTAGGAATAGTAGGCCAGTCCCTGCTCGTCGCGCACATTCTCCCCCAGACGGCCCATCAGCCCAAAGACGCCCAGTATGTTGTTGCAGACGAAAGCGTCCAGGAAATCCGGCGCGTTGCGTGAAGGTCCCGGATAGCCAAGGATGATGTCAGTCTGCGTCTTGTCGGCGATAGGGACGAAGCATCGCCGCACCTCGGCGATAGGACTAACCTCCGGCATTGGATAGCGGGCATACGTATTTCCCTCCCAATCGCCGAAGGCGGCCTCAATCTGGGCCAGAGCGTCGGCTGCCTCCACTGCACCCACAACGACTATGACCATGCCCTCGGCGCCATAGCCGTTGGCGTAGAAATCAAACAGATCGTCACGAGTGATGGCGCTGACTGTCTCGGGATAGCCGCTGCTGCTGCGGGAATAAGGATGATCTTCAGGATAGGCCAACTCACTGAAGGTGATACTCGCCATGCGCCGGGTGTCGTGAGCCCTTTCCGCCAGATCGGTCAGAATCTCGCCACGTTCCTTCTCGACTTCGTCGGGGGGGAATGTGGGATGGCGCACCACGTCGGCGAGCACATCGAGAATCAGCGGTAGGTCCTCAGCCAAACTTTTTCCACCAAAAACGGTAGTATGCGTGCCACTGCTGACGCCAACACTGGCCCCAACCGATTCCAGTTGCTCATATATCTCGTCAAAGGTGCGATTTTCTGTGCCGCGCATAAGCACATCGGCGGTGAAGGAGGCCAGGCCAGCTTGTTTAGGCGCCTCATCTCGAGCCCCAACTTGCAGATAACCCCTCACGACAACCGAGGGACTGGCGCGATTTTCACGCACCAGGGCGACCATACCATTGGGGAACTCGTGGCGGGTGATGTTATCGGGTCCTGGAATAGACATAAATCTCCTTACGTTTCACGTTTCGGCACATACCATCCGACAGAGCGATTGGAACTCTGGAGGTAAGTCTGGGCTACCCGTCGCACGTCATCGATGGTGACAGTGCTGAGGTTATCCAGATACTCTTCCGCCCACGTGGTATCCGCGAAAATTTCACTGAAGCCCAGCCACATGGCCTGTCCGGTGACCGATTCGCTGGAGTAGGCAAACTGAGCCTTGGCTTGCTTGATGGCCTTGTTCACTTCCTCCTTTGTGACCGAGTCGTCCATCAGGCGCGTCAACTCCTCGTCCAACGCCTCCTCCACCTCGGCCGGGGTGTGTTCAGGATGTACAATTGCCGCTATGCTGTATACGAAAGGATCGACGGTCGGGATCAGGGAGCCGGATATTTCCACAGCCAACCCTTTGTTTGACACCAAGGCTTTGTAGAGCCGGGAAGTCTTGTTGGTCAGACCGCTTCCTATAAATGTCATCGCGCTGGCGCCGGTGAGGATAGCGTTGAGCACAGCCAGAGCGAGAAAATCGGAATCGCGAACTGAGGGAGCGCGGAAGACCATTTTGAGATAAGCGATGCGGCCATCTCGCTCGACCACGACTCGCCGTTCTCCATATTGGGGCGGTTCGACGGCTGTCACCGCTGGAACAGCCTCACCAGCCGGAATGCTGCCAAAGTGGCGCTCGATCATCCGAAGCATCTCATCCGACTTGAAATCACCGACTGCCACAGCCAGCGCGTTGTTGGGCGTGTAGTAAGTGCGATAATGTTCGTGAAGTTGATCGCGCGTGATAGTCTCCAGGTCGCACATGTGGCCAACCGTGGGCGAGCCGTAGGGATGCACGCGAAGCGCTACGCCCATCAGCTCCTCGGCAAGCAGAAAGCCTGGGCTGTTTTCGGCCCCCTGCCGCTCGCTGATGATGACATTCCGCTCGGCCTCGACCTCGCGCGGATCGAAAACGGCGTTTGACATACGGTCGGCCTCGATTTGTAGCGAAAGCTCGATGCGTTTGGCGGGCAGAGTGGCGTAATAAGTGGTGAAATCATACCAGGTGGCCCCGTTGAAGATGCCACCCTCGCGGGCGATGGCCTTCTCGGCGATACCCTTGGGGAAAGTCGGGGTCCCCTTGAAAAGCATATGTTCGACCCAGTGGGAGATACCCGTGATCCCCAGGTGCTCGTTACGGCTACCCACGCGGTACCAGACCCAGAAGCTCGTCACAGGAGCCGCGTATGCCTCTTTGAGCAGAACGGTCAGGCCATTATCCAGGTGGGATTTGAGCGCTATGTCAGTTTTACCCATCACTTCTCCTGCGTCTCATCATAGCCACGCCCGATACCTCGGTAGTAAAAACCTAGCTTCTTCATTTGAGCAGGTTCGTATATGTTGCGTCCATCGATGATTACCGGCTGCTCCATCAGATCATGCACACGGATCAGATCGAGATTCTTGAACTCGTTCCACTCGGTGGCAACAACCAGAGCGTCGCAGCCTTCGGCCAGATCGTAAGCGTCCGTCGCCAGTTCAACGTCCGGCAATATGCGCTTGGCATTGTCCATCGCGACGGGATCATAGCCGCGCACGTGGGTACCGGCGTTTTTCAGCATGCGAGCGACGTAGACGGCGGGCGCTTCACGCATGTCATCGGTGTTGGGTTTGAAGGCTAATCCCAATATCCCGACCGTCTTGCCACGCAAGCCATCCATCGCTTGCTCCAGTTTGCGCACAATCTGCCGACGCTGATCGTCGTTGATGTCCATCACCGCACGCAGCAACTGCGGATGACGCCCCTTGATCTCCGCCATATAAGTGAGGGCTTTGACATCCTTGGGGAAGCAACTCCCGCCATAGCCCATACCGGCATCGAGATAGCCGTGGCCGATGCGCTGATCATACCCCATGCCGCTGGCGACCTCCTTGATGTCGGCGCCCAGCGCCTCACAGACGTTAGCGATCTCGTTGATAAAAGAGATGCGCGTGGCCAGGAAGGCATTGGAGGCATACTTGATCATCTCGGCTGTGCGCAGATCGGTGATCATAATCGTGGTGCGCAGCGGCAAGTAAAGCTGAGCCACTTTCTCGGCTGCATCCTTGTTCAGCGAACCCAGCACGACCCGATCGGGATTCAGGAAATCGCTGATGGCGGAACCTTCGCGCAGGAACTCCGGATTGGAGACGACGGCGAATTCTATATCGCCGTTGCGATACTGGCGGATCAAATCGGCGACCCAATCGCCGGTGCCGACAGGGACGGTGGCCTTGTTGACGATGATGATGGGATGATCCATTTCATCCGCTATGGATTTGGCCGCCATGCGGACGTAGCGCAGATCGGCCTCGCCGTCCACACCTTCCGGCGTGCCCACGGCGATGAAAGCGAATTCCGCATCCTCCAATGCTTCAGCATAGGATGTGGTGAAGGAAAGTCGACCGGCTTTGACATTGCGCTCCACCAGATCTTCGAGCCCCGGTTCGTAAATGGGCATCACACCCTGTTCCAACTTCTTGATTTTCTCCTCGTTAATGTCCAGGCAAACGACTCGGTTACCGAGATCGGCCAAGCAGACGCCGGTGATCAGACCTACGTATCCGACGCCAATTACTGTGATATTCTTCATTCTTTACACTCCTTATTTTCATCCAACGGTTTAGCTGGCCCCAATGATACCACATCCAGCGCTTTGTACCAAGTTGGAATGGAAGGGCCATTGTCGAATTGCCCCCACTGATGATTTGATGTACAATGCCAGCTATGACACATCTATGGACTCCTTGGCGAATGCCGTACCTTCAAGGCGACGAACCACTGCCGGAAGATTGTTTATTCTGCATCAAGCCGCAAGAGCAGGACGACAAGGCTCACATTCTCCATCGCGGAGAGCTTTGTTACGTAATCCTCAATCGTTTCCCCTACAACAATGGACATCTGATGATCGTGCCATATGCCCACGTAGCTACGCTGGAGGATCTGGATATGAGAGCAGCGGGAGAGTTGATGGCTTTGGCTCAACTCAGCTTGCGAGTGCTGCGAGTGGCCTATGAGCCAGAGGGCTTCAACGTTGGCGCGAACATCGGCGCGGTATCCGGCGCTGGCATCGCCGACCACGTTCATCTACACGTCGTCCCCCGCTGGGGCGGCGATACAAACTACATGACCACTGTGGCCCAGACCCGCATCATCCCGGAATGGATGGAACAAACATACGAGCGACTGCGACCGCTGTTCGAGCGAATGAGCGAATAAGCGAAAAAAGATACCCAACCACATTACGTTTCACGTTTTACTCATCACATTTTACACCAGGAGGTAAACAATATGTCTCGAAGCACCCGCGAAGCAGTAATCGTCTCTGCTGTTCGCACTCCCATCGGCAAGTTCAGTGGCTCGCTGACGCCTTTCTCCGCCTCCGACCTGGGGGCGGTGGCGATCAAGGCCGCTGTGGAGCGGGCCGGAATCGAGCCCGCCACCATCGACGAAGTGCTGATGGGCAACGTAGTTCTGGCCGGGCAAGGTCAAGCGCCCGCTCGCCAAGCCGCCATCAAGTCCGGGCTACCCCCGACCGTCGGCGCCACCACCGTCAACAAGATCTGCGGTTCGGGGCTGAAGACGGTGATGTTGGCCGCTGCGATGATCGCCGTCGGCGATGGCGACATCTTCGTCGCCGGCGGGATGGAGAGCATGAACAACGGGCCCTATCTGCTCCAAAATGCCCGCTTCGGTTACCGCTTAAACAATGGCGAGCTGGTCGACGCTATGGTCCACGATGGCCTATGGTGCGCCTTCGAGGATCATCACATGGGCAACTCGGCAGAGTGGATCGCCCGTGAGTACGACTTGAAGAGGGAAGAACTCGACGAGTACGCCTACAACAGTCATATGAAGGCTATCGAGGCCATCGACGAGGGCCGCTTCAAGGATGAGATTGTACCGGTGGAGATTCCGCAGCGCCGAGGCGATCCCCTCATCCTCGACACCGACGAGTGTCCACGGCGCGACACCTCCATGAAGGCGCTGGCCCGCCTACGGCCCGTTTTCCAGCGAGATGGCCTCGTCACCGCTGGCAACTCACCCGGTATCACCGATGGCGCCGCTGCCACAGTGGTGATGAGCCGCGCCAAGGCGGAGGAACTGGGCCTGGAGCCGCTGGCCCGCATCGTGGCCTATGATCAAGCAGCGGTCAAGCCGCTGGAAATCTTCACCGCGCCCATCTTCGCCGTGCAGAAATTGCTGGAGAAGACGAATACAAGCGTCGATGATTACGACCTCTTCGAGGTCAATGAGGCTTTCGCTGCCCAGATGCTGGCCGATGGACGGGCGCTGAACCTGCCCTGGGAGAAGGTCAATGTCAATGGCGGGGCTATCGCGCTGGGCCATCCCATCGGCTGCTCCGGCGCGCGCGTGCTGACCACGCTGATCTACGCGCTCAAGCATCGCGGCCTCAAGCACGGCTTGACCACGCTCTGTCTAGGCGGCGGCGAGGCAGTGGCGATGGCGATTGAAATGGAATAGATTCATATTGCGTAATGAGCGAAGGAGAAACTAATGGATATCAAACATATCACCGTCATCGGCGCGGGTACGATGGGCCACGGTATCGCGCAAGTCTGCGCGGTGGCCGGTTATGGCGTCACGTTGATCGACATCGCGCCGGAACAATTGGAGCGCGCTCTGGACTCGATCCGCAAGTCGGTCGAGAAGCTGCACAGCAAAGGACGTCTCACCGATGAGCAGCGCGACTCAGCATTGGAGAATATCACCGCCTCCACGGAACTGGAAGTCGCCGCCGAGGCCGACTTCGCCATCGAAGCGGTGGTGGAAAATCTGGACGTCAAGAAGGGCATCTTCACGCGGCTAGATGAGCTGACTGCACCGGAGGTGATCCTGGCCAGCAATACCTCCTCCATCTCCCTTACCGAGCTGGGCGCCACCACGAGCCGCCCGGATAAGGTGGTCGGGATGCACTTCATGAACCCGGTGCCGCTGATGAAGCTGGTCGAGATCATCCGCGGGCTGGATACGTCCGACGAGACGACGGAGACCACTGTCGCGCTTGCGGAGGCGCTGGGCAAGACACCGGTCGAGGCCCAGGATTATCCGGGTTTCATCTCCAACCGCATCCTCTGCCCCATGCTGAACGAAGCGGCCTACGCGCTGATGGAGGGTGTCGGCACGCGGGAGGCCATAGACACGGTGATGAAGCTGGGAATGAACCATCCGATGGGCCCGCTGGAACTGGCCGATCTGATCGGGCTGGACATCCTGCTGAACGTGATGGAGGTGCTCCACGAGGGGCTGGGCGACGACAAGTACCGCCCCTGCCCGCTGCTCAAGCGTATGGTCGCCGCCGGGCACCTGGGTCGGAAAACGGGGAAGGGGTTTTACGAGTACGGGTAACAGAATGATGAACAAGAAGGAGAAAGAACGATATGATAACCAAGTTGTTGCCCAAGGTACAAGCTCTGGAGAAGGCCGACAAGCTGCGCTTGATGCAGTTCCTAGTTTTTGAGTTGGCGCGAGAAGAAGACATCTCTCTACTCCAACCCGACGAAGATTACCCTATCTGGACCCCGTACAATGCCTTTGACGCCGCGGCGACTCTGCTGGACGTTCTCAAGGAAGAGCAGGTCTCCTATGTCGATTGAACCTCAACGATTCTCTTTCATGGAAGTTAATAAGTCCCGTGGTGTTGCTAGTAGCCTTCCGTATCTACCGCTTACTTTGAGCCACCAAGATGCGATCCTGGCCGTATCGGGATTGCTGGATACAGGATCAATGGTCAATGTGTTGCCCTATGCCATTGGCAGAGAGTTAGGTGCTGTTTGGAATCAGCAAACGAGACCTGTGCGTTTAACCGGAAATCTAGCTCGGTTCGAAGCACGGGCCCTGATTGTATCTGCAACGGTAGGAGGTTTCACACCGGTACCCCTTGCCTTCGCTTGGACGCAAGCCCAAAATGTCCCATTGATCCTGGGGCAGGTGAACTTCTTCTTAGAGTTCGATGTGTGCTTCTTTCGATCTCGGAAGGTTTTTGAAGTAAGCCCCAGAGAGTTGTAAAGACAAGCCAGGCAACGGATAGGTGTCGTCCTTGCCCGCTGCTGCGCCGCTTAGTCGCCGCCGGGCACCTGGGTCGGAAAACGGGGAAGGGGTTTTACGAGTACGGGTAGCGAATGTCCAAGCTCACAGATCAAAACTATCTCCAGACCGAACAATACAAGGACGCCTCGAACCTGAACGCACGCA
>CAZDYW010000072.1:0-1608 GCA_964509655.1 uncultured Anaerolineales bacterium | reverse complement strand
CAAAACTATCTCCAGACCGAACAATACAAGGACGCCTCGAACCTGAACGCACGCATCTGCGTTCATCAGCGCTTCAGCACCAACAACTATGGCTGGCATCGCTGGGTCTTTGACCAGTTCGAGTTCCCTGCCCGATGTAACATCCTCGACATCGGCTGCGGGCCTGGCGATCTGTGGCGCGAGAACAAGGAGCGCATTCCTCCCAACTGGACGATCACGCTCTCCGATTTCTCTCCGGGCATGTTGCAAAAGGCCGACCGTAACATGAGCGAGATGTGTCATCCCTTCACCTATCGAGCCTTCGATGCTCAGGACATTCCTTTCCCGGACGAGAGCTTCGACGCCATCGTCGCCAACCATATGCTCTTCCATTTGACGGATCGCGACCAAGCGCTTTCCGAGATGCGCCGCGTGCTACGGCCAGGCGGAAGTTTCTACGCGACGACCACCGGACAGAGCCACATGCGAGAGTTCCGAGAGTTGATCGCCAGCTTCTGCCCCGAGGCTGACGTCATGAGCGAGATCCCTGGTTTCACCCTTGAAAACGGAGCGGAGGAACTATCGCGCCATTTTGCGAGCGTGACGCTCCATCGCTACGAAGATGATCTGATTATCATCGAGGCCGAGCCCCTCATCGCTTATGCGCTGTCCACAGTCTGGTCTGAAGCCCTGCGGCCGAAGCTGAATGCATTCACCAACTTGATCAGAGGAGAAATCGCCGCAAAGGGCGCCTTTCACATCCAGAAGGACAGCGGTATGTTCAGGGCGGTACGAGCTTAGCCAGCGATTATGGAACACTCCGAGGTCGGACGCTATTGGGACGAGAACGCCGAGACGTGGACCCGGCTCGCGCGGGCCGGTTATGACGTCTGTCGCGATTACTTCAACACGCCCGCTTTCTTCCGGATGCTGCCCGACGTGGAGGGGCTTTCGGGGTTGGACATCGGTTGTGGGGAGGGGCACAACACTCGCCTCCTGGCCGAGCGCGGCGCCAGGGTGACGGCCATCGACATCGCGCGGCTCTTCATCCGGCACGCCAGGCGGATTTCGGCTGAGAAGCAGCAGCACTTGCCCATCGCTTATCAGATCGCCAGCGCGGTGGAGCTGCCCTTCGCCGAGGCGAGCTTCGACTTCGCGACTGGCTTCATGAGCTTCATGGATATTCCGGAGACGGAGCGCGTCATCGCTGAGGCCTATCGCGTTCTGAAGCCCGGCGGTTTCCTCCAGTTCTCGATCACCCATCCCTGCTACGACACGCCCCACCGCCAGAGCCGGTACGATGATGAGGGACAGGTATATGCCTTCGAGGTGGGCGGTTACTTCCAGAACCTGCAAGGCGAGATTTCGGAGTGGATATTCAGCGCCGCGCCGCCGGAGGTGCGTGAGGGGTTGCCGGAGTTCAAGATACCCTACTTCACCCACACCATCAGCCAGTGGCTGAATATGCTAATCGAGCAGGGATTCCGCCTGGAGCGCGTCGGGGAGCCCCGGCCCGACGCCGAGGCGGTGCGGCAATGCCCTAACCTTCAGGGCGCTCGCGTCGTCGCTTACTTCTTGCACATCCGCGTCCGGAAACCGGCCTAATCGCAAGTGACCAGAAAAGCGGGC
>CAZDYW010000071.1:0-9829 GCA_964509655.1 uncultured Anaerolineales bacterium | reverse complement strand
GGTCGAGAAATTGGACATGGTGGCTCCTCTCTGGATAGTTACTGCTCAGTCCGTTGACTTAGCTTATCAGAGAGGGGAGAGGCCCAATGATGTCCAAACAAAAAAGCCTCTCCAGCGGGTAGCATTTGAAGAGGCTGTCCGCACGCTCATCTTTCAGATCCCGCTGGGGGTCTGCCGGAATTGGCACCTGCCCTTCACGAGCGATGTCGCCCGTAAAGGGTGGTTGCCGAGGCTTCATCGGGCCGGTCCCTCCACCTCTCTTGATAAGAGTGAACTTATCGCGTGTGATATTCGATTATGTTGGCGGCAATCATAACATACTTAGGCGCGATGTCAACCCAAGTTATGCGGCTTTTCTTCCCTCTTGGGATTTAAGTCCGTTCTGATCTCATAGACGGGGACGGCACGTCCCCTTAGAGCGCGGCTGAATTTCAGCCATTGTTAAACTTTGGAACTGTTTACCCCACATTTGAGGAGAGTCTTCAACGTCAGTGGCGCTGTGGGTGTCACGTAGTATAATCAAGGAGAATTGACGGGGCTCACCGATTAGGGGATTCACATATGCCGCCTGAGCAGCGAGCAAACTCACACACCACCATCTGGCAAGGCTACCATCATGCCTGGGAATACAATCACCGCTTGAATCGTTTCGGTAGTTACGTCCGAGCGCGGCGGACGGACGGCGGGGAGGAAATAGTCGTAGGGCATGCTGCGGCCTCCGGGACCGGCGGCGATACTGCGCACTTCTCGGAATATGCCACCAGCGTTCAAGCTGAAGGCGTCGGGTTCCAAGCGGGCCAAGGCGAGACGGTGATCGAGTGCATGCGTGCCGTGACGACACAGTTTCGCATCAAGATCGAGGATTTAGAACTGGCCCCAGATTTATTGCACAAGGATAATTACACCGTGGTCATCAACGGCTTCGATCTCTACGCCCAGCGCCATTCGGACAAACTGCTCTCCTTCGATCTGGAGATCACCGAGCCGACCGTCTACGCCGCTGGCGCCAAGATGCGCTTCAACATCCTGGGCAGCATGTGCTTCGATTGCCGCACCGCCGAATGCCAGCTTTGGCCCTTCGGGATCGAAATCGAGGATGTCGGGCGCAGGAGAAAAAAGGGGAAAATGCCGGAGCCCCTGGTGAAGCCTTCCTGCCCGGACGCGCCCGGTTCCAGGCCTCAACGGGGCATCAAGAGAAACCCCGCCATCGACAAGGCCGTGAACTGGCTCAAGCGGCAGATTGTTCGCTTCACCGATCTGGAGAACGTCAAGCGCTGGGTGCTCGAAAATGACGAGAATCCCCTGCGCAGGCGGTTGTTCCGCATCCTGGGCAAGCAGTTCTTCCTGCGACTGCTCAAGTGGCGCATCGCCACACCCTACGTCCTGCGCGTCCACTATATTATCATCGGTGGCGATGAGGACGCGCTGCACATCACCGAATCGGAACTCTGCGAGAATAGTTATGCCTGGGATACGGAGAAGGAAATCCACCACGCGGAACTGGGTCAGTGCCCGATTGAGATAGAGGGCGTTGACCCACAGGAGTACGCGGTCAACACGCTGGCTTTCAAACAGTTGTCGCTAAAGACCGAGCTGGATCGGGATTTCGGCAGCGACAATCCGATCCAATGGGGAAAAGGAATGCATCTGCTGGAATGGAACGCCGCCGTGCGCGATGTGGAGGCCAAGGACGGTCACGTGAGCGCTCGCCTGGATCTGTTCTACAAATCCTGGAGCGAGGCGATGAACGAGGTGATCACGCTCACTACGTGGGGCGCCCTTCGTTCTGCGGGGAGCGCAAGGCTGGGCGCAAGGCTGGCGCTGCTCCAGTTCAAGGAGGCGATTGCCGAGCCACTGGCGCTTCCCGGCCGCATCCACTGGCCCGGCGGCGGTTTGAACGCCAAGGATCATCCCCGCGCTCGCTGTGAGCGTGCGCTGGAATCGCAGGTGGATGACCGATGATCAATGTGTGGAGAGCGGCCATTCAGCACTTGCGCAACTTCGTGATCAGGCTATCCGTCACTTACATAGTGCTCCTTTCCGCTGGCGCTCTACCCGGCATCCGCTTCAGGGAAACACTGTTCAACATCTGGCTCGCCTCGCTGGTCTTCGTGATCCTGACCGCCGTGGTCAGGCCCGTGTTGGTGGCGCTTACGCTACCCTTTATGATTATGACGGCGGGCCTGTTCGTATTCGTGATCGACGGGATTCTGCTTTTGCTCACGGATCTGCTGACGGGCCTGGAGATCGCGGCCTTCGGCTGGGCCATCCTGGGTAGCGTGATTATGAGCGTGACTAACATCTGGGTCCAGTCGGCCTTCAAGCGCCTGGGCTGGATGGAGCGCGAGGATGAGGACGATCCCTTGGAGATCGTCTCCCCCGGATGGCTTCTCCGCATTTTGCTGAGGCTGGGGCTGCTGTTCGGCATCGTCTTCAGCGCTTCGATGGCTGTCCAGGTGGCACTGGCGCTCTCGACTGTGACGGGCAATCTGGGGGTGATCGGCAGCGCCGCGCTACTCACCCTGCTGCTGATCTCGCTGGGCGTGGCCTGGCTGGTCGCCGAGGGGCTGGAGGCCACTCATCGCGCCCGCTTCAGCATGATCGTCGGTGCGCTGACGACCTTCATCGCGGTTATCGGTATGGGCGTTGTGCTCGCGCTGCCGGTCGAGGGGACTGTTCCCCCGCCCTCGGAGCCGGAGGCGCGATATTGGAACTTGTCGACCGGCTCGCGCATCGCTTACTACCATTATCCGGCCAGCGGGGAAAGGGCGGAGGCGCCCATAGTTTATCTCCACGACGGGCCGGGCCTGGCAGTGCTCGATCCTGAGCGGGAGTTTTACAGCCAGTTCGCCCGCGACGGGTTCGACGTTTACCTCTACGATCAAGTGGGCACCGGGCGGTCGGAGCGCCTGGATAACATCGGAGCCTATGACATCGGGCGAAACGTCGCCGATCTGGACGCCATCCGCAGCGAGTTGGGGGAGCATGAACTGATTTTGATCGGGCAAGGCGCGGGCGCGGAGCTTCTGGCGCGATATATGAGCCGTTATCCAGAGCGAGTGAGGCAAGCGGTCTTCATCTCCCCCACGCCGATGTGGGATGACGAGCAGTTTTTCTACAACTATGCCCCCACCGGCTCAGCCCTCGGCCCCAATCCGATGTTCGAGCCGCGGCTGCTTCTCGCGGCGGCGCTGGCACCCTATGGGCCCCAGGCGGCCGAGAATCTGGCATCCCAGGAGAAGATGAGCGTTTACCTGGAAAGATCATTCAATCCCAAGACCTGGGTCTGCGCCCGGCATAGTGAAAGTGCTCCGCAGGTGACCGCCGATTTCAATTATTATGTGCAGATTCGGACGGAGCTCAGCGCCAGAAACCCACCAGACCCACGCCCCCTACTTGAGGATAACCTGACGCCCAGTATCATCCTCGCTTCCGAATGTGACTACATCCCTTGGGAAGTAGTCTTACAGTATAAGCAAACGTTGCTTAATGACAAAGTATTTTACATTAAGAATGCGGGGCATATGATAAACCTGACGCAGCCTGATCTGATGGCCGATGTGATCCGCGCATTCCTGCTCGGCAAGCCATTTCCTGCTGAAAGCTCAGCTATTGAGCTTCGCGAGGGCTCAGCCAATCCGCGGCCACTTTTGAGTCCATGATACCTGTGATTAAACTTCACCACACTCCTTCAGGAGAAACTTATGAGTCATAACATAAAAATACTATTACTCGAGGACGACGTGCGCGACGCCGATCTGATCGGAGAAATGCTGAAAAGCAATATAGATACGCCTTTCGATCTGGAATGTGCCGCGCGACTGTCGGAGGGGGTTAAACAACTGGTGATCAAGGATTTCGACGTAGCATTGGTGGACCTGGGATTGCCAGACAGCCATGGACTGGAGACGTTCAAGCGAGTTTATGCCCAGGCGTCCGATTTACCCATCATTGTGCTGAGCGGATTGGACGACGAGGAGATAGCCGTGGAGGCAGTGCGTGCCGGAGCGCAGGATTATTTGATCAAGGCACAGATTAACGGGGATTTGCTGGCCCGCGCCATCCGATATGCTATCGAGCGCAAACGAGTGGACAGAAAGATCCGCAGGCGCAACCGAGAATTGGCCCTCCTCAACCGAGCCGCCAAAGCCTTCAGCTCCAGCCTCGATATGGAACAGGTGCTCACCACAGTCCTGGAAGAGGTGCGTCATCTGCTGAGCGCAGTCGCAAGCTCCATCTGGCTGGTCGATCCGGCCACAGATGAGTTGGTCTGTCGCCAGGTCACTGGCCCTGGGAGCGAAGTCGTGCGCGGATGGCGACTTCCACAAGATCGCGGGCTGGTCGGCTGGACCGCTCGACATAACGAAAGTCTGGTCGTGCCGGATACACACGCCGACGAGCGTCACTTCACCGGCGTGGATCAGACCACCGGCCTGGATCTGCGCTCCATCCTCAGCGTTCCACTGCGCGCCAAGCGGGGCTTGTCTGAGGATTCAGCCATCGGCGTGCTCCAGATTGTGGACACGGAGCCAGACCTCTTTACCCAAAATGACCTATCCCTGGTCGAGTCGCTGGCAGCGACGGCGGCGATCTCCATAGAGAACGCGCGGCTGTTCTCCACAGAGCAGCAACGCGTCGCCGCTCTGGCCAAGGCTCTGGAGCAGCAGCGGGAGCTGGACCGGCTCAAAGACGAGTTCATCCAGAACGTCTCCCACGAACTGCGCACCCCCCTGACTATAGCGCGTGGATACGCCGAGATGCTTGACTCCGGCGCGTTGGGCGAACTGAAGCCCAAACAGCAAAAGCCAGTGAGCCTAATCACACGTCGCGTACAGATGCTTAGCAATCTGGTCGACGACATCAATGCTATCCTGGATAAGGGGGCGCCAGCTTTGGAGTGGGAGCTGGTGGATATGGCCGATCTGGTTCGAAACAGCCTGAACGACTTTCGGATCACAGCCGACCAACAGGGAATAGACCTGACGGCCAAGTTAGAGCCCAACCTATCACCGGTATCAGGCGATCCGACAGGCCTGCGTCGGGTACTGGATAACCTGCTGGGGAATGCGCTAAAGTTCACCCCGGGGGGTGGTCGCGTCGATCTCTACCTGGAGCAAGAGGGGGATAGCCTCCGCTTGGACGTCGCCGACACGGGGATCGGGATTCCAGCCGATCAGTTAGATCGCGTATTTGAGCGCTTCTATCAAGTGGACGGAGGCATAAACCGACGCTATGGCGGCACTGGCCTGGGTCTGGCGTTGGTCAAGGAAATTGTGGAGACACACGGCGGACAGGTTGAAGTGAGAAGCAAGGTCGGTGAGGGAAGCACATTCACCATCTGGCTGCCGGTGGAAGGAGAGCCTCAATGAAAAAAGATCCAACAGAAAGTGACCGAGCGCGAACTGGCAGACGTTTCGCTCTGCGGGGGGATGAGGAGGAACTACGCACCTTGCTGGAAAACGTGCCGATTGGAATATATCGAAACACACCCGGCCCCAAGGGCAAGTTCCTGGCCGCAAATCCGGCCTTTCTCGACATGTTCGGCTTCGAATCAGAGAAGGAGCTCGCGGAGGCCACAGTTGCCGATCTATACGTAGATCCCGCTGAGAGACAGAAGTTCTCAGAAAGCCTCCTGGCCCAAGGGCGCGTCACTGGAGTTGAACTGCAACTGAAGAAAAGGGACGGCAGCCCTCTCTGGGGCTCGGTCACAGCCCAGGTAGTTTACGATAAAAGCGGTGAGGTTGTCTGTTTCGACTGCACCATCGAGGATATCACCAAGCGCAAGCGCCTGGAAAGAGAGGCCGAGGAGCGAAGAATGTATCTGGAGGGGCTGCTGAATTCCACTCCTGATGCCATCATCACTTTGGATACCGAGCACCGAGTCCTGGAGTGGAACCCAGGCGCGGAAAACCTCTTTGGGTATTCGGCCGAGGAGGCGAGGGGGAATGAACTCGACGAGTTGATCGCCAAAGCCGACCCCGCTAAGATGGAGCAAGCGAGAAAATTCACCAAGCGGGTCATCGCTGGCGGGACAATTCCACCTATGGAGACAGTTCGTTATCGGAAGGATGGAACCCCGGTGCACGTGCTTCTCTCCGGCGCCCCCATCCAGATTGAGGGAAAACTCATTGGCGCGGCGGCCTCTTACACTGACATCACCGCACGCAAACAGGCCGAGAAAGAACTAGACTTCAGACGCAAGCTGTGGGATTCTCTGATGGACAATACACCTGATCTGGTCTACTTCAAGGATAAGAAACACCGCATTATCAGAGCGAGCCAGGCCTACGCGGATATCTTCGACGTCGATGCAGAAGAGCTCTCTGGCAAGACAGCGGCAGAGCTATGGCCCGAAGGCCAGGAGATCATGGAGGATGAACGTCGGGTGCTCGCCGGTGAACGGATGATCAGGAAAGAGAGAAAAGTCACCACGCCGCAGGGCAAGTCACAATGGTACTTGCTCACCAAGATACCAATATACGAAGAGAAAGCCCCTTCAGTGGCGGGCGCATCGCAAGAAAGGGAAGTAATAGGCTTCTTCGCCATTGATAAGAACATCACGGATCGCAAGCGAGCCGAGGAGAAGCTGCGAAAGCGCACAGAGCAACTGGAGGCGCTCCGAAAAGTGGGCCTGGAACTGGCGAGCGAGTTGAATCTGGACGAGCTACTCCGCTCCCTCGTCTCGTGCGCTGTCAAGTTGGCGGATGCCAGCGCCGGCGGCTTTGATCTCTACAACACAGAGCAAGATGTGCTAGATTTCACCATCCACGTCGGCTACGAAAATCTGCCACATGAGACCAGCCTGCAACCAGGTGAGGGGCTCGCCGGCAAGGTCTGGGAGACCGGCGATTCCATCATAGTGGACGATTACATCTCCTGGAGCGGTAAGTCTGCACCGTGGGCTGACAAATTAGGCCATCTAGCGGCTATAGGCATACCGATTCGCTGGGGCGGTCAGCTTCTGGGCGTCCTAGAGGTGGTGGCAGATCCACCGCGTACATTTTGTCAGGAGGATGCGGAACTTTTAGAGCTCTTCGCCACCCAAGCGGCTATTGCTATCGAGAACGCGCGGCTGTACGAGCGTGCCCAACGGGAGATCGCCGAGCGAGCACAGGTGGAAAAAGCGCTACGCCAACACGCCGCCGAACTGGAGGAGCGCAACGAGGAACTAGATGCTTTCGCACACACCGTGGCCCACGACCTCAAGAATCCCTTGGCCCGCATCATCGGCTTTGCACAGACCTTGGAGGAAGATGGCATCACCCTGCCGCCTGATGAGTTACGTCGCTATCTCGACATTATCGTGCAAAATGGGTACAGAGCAAACCGCATCGTCGAAGACCTGCTCTTGCTGGCCAGCGTGCGCCAAGAGGAGGTTAGGATTGAACCTCTTGAGATGGCAGAGATCGTGGAGGAAGCTCTAGAAAGACTGGCCCACGATATCAAGGAAAATCAAGTCGAGATCATCCAGCCGGAAGACTGGCCTGCCTCGTTAGGCCATGCACTGTGGGTCGAGGAGGTATGGTTCAACTACATCAACAACGCCATAAAGTATGGCGGCAGACCTGAGGAAGGGGTACCGACCCGCATCGAGCTGGGAAGCGCTGAGTATAGCGAGACACAGGTCCGATTTTGGGTGCGCGACCATGGGCCTGGCCTCACCCCGGAGGAACAGGGTCGTTTGTTCACACCATTCACCCAGCTCGATCACATCAGCAGCAGTGGGCACGGCCTGGGCCTCTCCATTGTGCGGCGTATCGTGGAGAAGCTAGGTGGAAAAGTGGGCGTGGAGAGCAAAGTAGGACAAGGCAGCACTTTTAGCTTCACATTGCCAAAGCCCTCCGATCAGCCATTAACCCGGCCACACGAGCTTTACGAGAGTGAAAGCCCCTAGAACAGTGACTGCACCTCCGATTGCCCAACGCATTCTCTTCATGGGCAACTTCTTCACCGTTAAGGCCGAGAGAGGCACCGAGAGTACAGCCCCCAGAACGAGCATGGGAGCTAAACTCCAATCCACGCTTCCCCCATCGGTCGCCAGGTAAGCGATTACCCCAACCAAGCAGGCCATCCCCTCGGCCAGCGATGTGATGCCAATCGCTTCCTTCTCATTAACTCCCGATAACACTTGGCCGCCAGTGACGAGAGGGCCATACCCTCCGCCACTTAGCCCTTTGTTGAGCGCGGCCAGGAGCCCCAGCCCCACTACCTTTTTCCAGGAGAAGGCGAAAGTCTTGCCAATCGTCAGTAAAATGCCGATGCCTATCGCCAGCACCAGCACTCCAATATACGCCTTGAGTGCCCAAGCAGGTATGTTCACAGCGATCATAACCGCCAAGATCGTCCCCACCACACTGCATGCTGACAGAACCAGCACAACCCTAAACGGCTTTGAGCCGGGCTTGAAATCGACATTTCCAAATTCATGATGTAACACGCCCGCCAGAATGCCGGTCACGAACTCGGACAGCAAAATAGAAGGGACAACCTGCACCGGGGCGAATCCAGCCAAGAGAAGAATCGGCGTTAAAGTGGTGCCATACCCCATACCCAAGGACGAATCGATGTACTCGCAAGATAACGCCAGCAAAATCACGGGCCAGTTGATGGACATTTCAATCTCCTTTCGGGTTAAATAACCCATAAAATCTAGTGATTTTATCGATTTTATGCCAAAAATAAAAAGTGCCTTTCTGAGCGCCTCCTACCCAGAAACTAGATCGGACAAGGTGGTGCTCTCCATCATATCAGCCACTTTGTCCCGTACTTCCTGCATCACTCGGCGCAGGCCACACGCCTCCATATCGGGACAACCACAAGGCTCATATGCCGTCTCACTGACACAACTGATAGGAGCTAGAGGGCCATCGAGCGAACGCACCGCTTCCGCGAGGGTGATGTTCTGCGGCTCTTGTGCCAGGTAGTAACCCCCGCCAGGGCCTTTCTGACTACGGACGATTTGGCTATGCTTGAGGGTTAACATAATCTGTTCCAGGAACCTGGCTGGGATGTTGTTTCGCTCTGCCAAAGTCCTACTCGGTATCGGGCCGTCTCCGTGATGTTTGGCAAGGTCTTGTAGAGCTCTTAGACCGTATTCACCGCGTTTAGATAGTTTCATTTTTTACAACACCAACAAAACCAATATAGTTTATATACTCGATAAGAATTATAGAATAATTTTACTACATAAAAGCCGGCCTGTCAAGCTTGATCTGTATCGCGCTAATGCTTCGGGCTTTGGACAATCATGTAGAGGCAACCACAAGTGTTGTCCCTACATACCTAGATTTCGCCCAAATTAATGGCAACTTGCAAGGGGGCCAGCAGATCTTGAGCGGTTAGCTGTTTTCAGAATCACAAAACCCGAAGGGTCTCGCCAGACCCTTCGGGTTTTCGTTCGCACCTGAGCGCCGGACGCTCTGTTTCCTAAACAAACACTCTGGTTAGATTCTCCACTCTGCCGAAGTGCGCATCACGAGTCACAAGCTTCAGGCTATGTTGGAATGCAATTGTTCGCACCCAGCCTCAATTGCCTCTTCCATAAGCTGCAAATCGTTCAACGGGATAGCGCCCGCAAACCGCAACAATCGTTCGCCGGGAACACCAGGCTGAACGGCCGCCCGCAGTGTCTCCACAGACGACAGAACTTGCGACTGCAGATTGTTAAGTCCGTTCCGAGTTAACAAATCGCCATAACAGGGATTGCGCGTAACCCTACATCAGGCCCACTGCCCGCTGGTCGGATAGTGCTCGCTATTGTCCGCTTGCCCCCAGAGCTTCAGGAGCGCTCACCTTGCGCACAACAAGTGGCAAGTAGACCTTCCGCCAC
>CAZDYW010000070.1:0-9933 GCA_964509655.1 uncultured Anaerolineales bacterium | reverse complement strand
AGTATGGAGGAGGGAATATGAAGCGCTGGATTGTTTTGTCGGTTTTGGTTTTTATGGCTGCGGTGCTGATTGGATGTGGAGGCAACGGGGAATCCGCTGAGGGTGAGGTGGTGAGCAGTGTCTACACCAGCGCGGTGTTGAATACAGGCTACGATGATGCGCTGGACGTGGGCAATCAACTGGCGCTGGGCACGCTCAAGCTGGAGGGGACAGAGTACGCGGTCACGCCTGAGCAAGCGAAGACGTTGCTAACGCTCTGGCAAGCGCTCCAAGGCGGGGTGACGGCCGAAGGCGAGATCAGCGCGGTGCTGAAGGGCATCGAGGGCGCGATGACGGATGAGCAGTTGGCCGCCATCGCCGATATGGAGCTCACTCAGGGGGATATGGATGCTTGGCTGGAGAAACAGGGGCTGGATATGAGGCCCCCGGGTGGAGATTTGGACCCCGACGCCCTCGCCACGCGGCAAGCGGAGTCCGGTGGCGCAGGAAGATCATCCGGTGGCGACGTGTCGCCGGAGATGGCCACGCGCCGCGCACAGTTTGAGAATATGAGCGATGAGGAGCGGGAGGCGATGCGTGCCACGCTGGAGGCTAGCGGAGGTTTTCCTGGCGGTGGAGCTGGCGCTGCTGGTGGGGGACGGATCGGCGTGTTGATCAGACCGCTGATCGATATGCTGACCGAGCGGGCAGGGTAATTGTTGGCAAGTTGGCGTCAGCGATTCGTTGCATTAACTTGCCATTTATGGTACATTAGCCGTATGGAATTCGAGAAACTAACTATTAGACACTTCTCCGTTGGGCGAGCGAGCAATTATCCTGAGATTGTCGAAGTGTGACCGTGTCTTAGTGGTGAATACCACCATTGAGCTTTTTCAAGATAGATATGGACTGGAACACTTTACTTTCAACCTTTGGTTTGATCTTCGTAGCCGAACTGGGAGATAAAACCCAATTGGCTGTCGTGACCCAAGCCTGCAAACATCGTCGCCCCTGGGCCGTCTTCGGAGGGGCGAGCCTGGCTCTGATTCTGGTCACAGCCCTGGGAGCGGTCGGCGGTCGGGTGCTGGCACGCTTCATCCCGCAACACATCATCCCCATCATCGCCGGCGCGGCCTTCCTGGTGATGGGCCTACTGATCGGGGTAGAAGCTCATAAAACCCCTCGCAATGAACCGCTGGGAGAGGATTGCGAAAATGCACCAGCCGAGTGTGAGCCCGGCACAGCTTGGCCTTGGAGAGCCTTCGGCGCTACCTTTGCCCTGTTGTTCATCGCCGAGCTGGGTGATAAGACACAGTTAGCCGTTCTAGGGCTATCGGGAAAAGCACAAACCCCTCAGGAAGTCTTCATCGGCGGGGCACTGGCGCTGACAACGGTGACCGCGCTAGGGGTGCTGGGCGGCGAAGGGCTATGCAAACTGATCCCCGAGCGGACGTTACTGTGGATTTCGGCTATCGCATTCTTCATATTGGGAATATTGATGACATCGGGAATCTTCTGAGAGGAGGAGGCACATAGTGACTCAAACCATCCTGGTCGTCGATGACGAACCTGAAATCGTGCGCTTGGTGCGCTCTTATCTGGAGCAGGACGGCTATCGTGTGGTGACCGCCTACAACGGCGAGGAGGCGCTCTACGCCGCCCGCCACGAGAAGCCGGATCTTGTAGTGCTGGACATCCTGATGCCCAAGATGGACGGGCTGGAGTTCACGCGCCGGGTGCGCCGCGAGCAGGATGTGCCCATCATCATGCTCACCGCCCGCGCCGAGGAGACCGACCGCATCGTGGGGCTGGAGATGGGCGCCGACGATTACGTCACCAAACCCTTCAGTCCGCGCGAGGTAGTGGCCCGCGTGCGGGCCGTCCTGCGCCGTGTGCAAACTTCCGATGAGAAGGGGCCTCCGCCGATACTGCGTGTCGGTCCGATCACGCTGGATCATTCCACGCACAGCGTGACCATCGGTGGCGAGCTTGCGGACTTGACTCCCACCGAGTTCGACGTGCTGGAGACGCTGATGACCACGCCGGGGCGGGTTTACTCGCGGACCGAAATTCTGGAATCGGTGCAAGGCTTCGCCTTCGAGGCCTACGAGCGCACAGTCGATGCCCACATCAAGAACCTGCGCCAGAAGATCGAACCGGAACCCTCCGATCCGCTTTATATCATCACAGTGCGAGGAGTGGGATACCGAATAAATCCGGAGTTGGAGGATGAATAGCCTTTTCTGGAAGGGAATAACGGCCTTCCTGATCGTCATTATCGTCGCTGTGGGGACGGTAGCGGTGCTGACTGGTCGGCTCACAGAGGAGGCCTTCCGCCGCTATGAGCTCACCCGTAGCGATTTATGGGATCAGACCACGACAGGATTGGCCGAATATTACGAACTGCGTGGCTCGTGGGTGGGCCTTCAGGATGTATTGGAATCCATCTCCGAGCGCCGCCAGCATATGGGTAACCCAACCGGCGGGCGGCCGCCCCGGATGATCGATTTTCGCATCGCCAACATACAAGGAAAAATTGTGGCCGACACAAAAGGCCCCCCTCAAGGCATCATCCCGAGATCTGCCTTAGAGAATAGCGTCCCCATCAAGGTGGACGGTGAGACCGTGGGTTATCTTGTCCCCGCGCTGACCAACCATCCGAACTGGCCTTTGGACGCAGCTCAAGAGGGTTTTCTGGATCGCATCCGGCACACGCTCTTTATCGCTACGTTGGCGGCATTGGGCGTCGCACTCGTCATCGGTGGATTGCTATTTCGCTCCATCACAGCGCCTCTGCGCAAGTTGACCGCAGCCACGGAGACCATCGCCCAGGGCGATCTCTCGGCGCGTGCCCCGGTTCGGGGACAAGACGAGGTAGCCCAACTGGCCGAGGCATTCAATCAGATGGCCGAGAGTCTGGATCGTATGGAGAGAGCACGCCGCAATCAGACCGCCGACATCGCCCACGAACTGCGTACCCCCCTGACCGTCATTCAAGGAACCCTGGAGGCGATGCTGGACGGCGTCTATTCCACCGATCAGGAGAACTTGCAAGCCGCTTTGGCCCAAACGCGCACCCTTTCCCGTTTAGTTGAGGATCTGCGCCTGTTAGCCCTAGCCGATTCTGGAAGACTTGAGTTGTACAAAACCCAGCTTGATCTTAACAACTTCCTGCCCGAAATCGTGGATGCACACCGCCCCGAGGCGCAAAAGCAAGACATCAAGCTATCTCTGAAAATGCCCGATGTGAAGCTACCCCAAATCCTGGCCGACCGAGACCGTCTGGCACAAGTTATAGGCAATCTGCTGAGCAACGCTTTCCGCTACGTTCCGCCCGACGGTCACGTTACCGTGCATGCGGCGGCGCGCGCGCGAGAGATATTCATCGCAGTGATTGATGACGGCCCGGGTGTGCCCCATGAGGACCTTCCCCATATCTTCAAACGCTTTTGGCGGGCGGACCCGGCTCGCCAGCGGAAGACTGGCGGGAGTGGACTGGGCCTGTCCATCGCCCGGCACATCGTGGAAGCCCACAAAGGCGAAATCTGGGCCGATGATACACCCGGCGGCGGATTAACCGTCGCTTTCACCCTCCCGATCCAAGCATAATAAGATTCGCTTTCCCCTCTCACGGCGACTGTGATAAGCTGCCCTTCTTCACTGCCATTGCTACAAGCGAGCGTGCCAGGCACCAGCCACAAGGCTTGGGCAGATCCTCCAGTGCTATTGCACAGCACTTCAGCCCTACCGGTACTGGGCGCTATTTTCCTGTTGTGCTTGATTTGGACCTTCAACAAGTTCGACGACGTGTATCTTCTCAATAAACCGGGGAGGTTGCCAGCGGGGGCGGCTCCCACGCCGCCGGATTGCCGGGCGTGGGAGCCCGGCTTGCTTGGCCCCAAAATATTGAGAAGATACGCTTCCCCGCTGCTTGATTTGATGGCTGAAGTGTTGCATCGCTTGTGCATAATTGGCCGGGCACAAGCCCCGTCCCTACGGGATTGGGCCGTGCGAAGTCCCAAGGGATTTCGCCAGTTTTTTGCGCGATTTAACAAGATAGCCATTGACTTTATTATGGAAATATGATATAATTCTTCCAGTTGAGTATTCATTGTGCTGGTTTCACAACGGAGGGAATTATTATGATTGAAGATATCATATACCTTGATAACGCTGCCGCAACGCGGCTGGATGAGCGGGTTTTGGAGGCTATGCGCCCCTACTTCTTCGATACCTACGCGGTCGCCACTTCCCAGTTTGGGTACTCGCTGGGCATTGATGCTCGTGAGGCGTTGGACGATGCACGGGCACAGATCGCCTCCGCTCTTGGAGCCGGGCCGGAGGAGTTTGTCTTCACCTCCGGCAGCGTCGAGTCCAGCAACCTGGCGCTCAAGGGCGTCGCGCGGGCGCTGGGAGAGAAGAAGGGCAAGCACATCATCGTCAGCCCCATCGAGGACTTCGCGGTGCTCCATAGCGCTCGCACATTGGAACAACAGGGCTTCGAGGTGACCAAGGCGCAGATCGATGAAGACGGTCGGGTTGATCTGGATCATCTGCAAGAGGCCATCAGGCCTGAGACGGTCCTGGTCTCCATCCAGGCGGCCAATCAGGAGATCGGCACCTTGCAGGACGTTCAGGCCATCGGCGAAATCTGCCGCGAGAAAGGTGTTCTCTTCCACACCGACGCCACCCACAGCTTCCCGCGCGTGCCCTTGGACGCACGAGAGGTGCCGGTGGATTTGGTGACAGTGGCAGCCCATACCATCCACGGACCGAAGGGCATCGGCGGGCTGTATGTGCGAGATGGTACGCCCATCCGCAAATGGATGGACGGTGGCTTTCAGGAGTTTGATCTGCGGCCCGGTGTTGAGAACATCCCCGGAGCGGTGGGATTCGCCAAGGCGGTGGAGTTGATCACGCCGGAGGAGACGGCTCGCTTGCAGGCACTGCGCGACCGTTTGACCGAGCGGATGTTGGGCGAGATTCCGCACACGCGCATTAACGGTCACCCCGTCCAGCGGCTGCCGCATAACGCCAACATCTCCTACCGCTTTGTGGAGGGAGAGTCGTTGCTCTTGCACCTGGATATGCGCGGCTTCGCTGTCAGCACCGGCTCGGCCTGTTTCAGCCGCTCGCTGGAGGCCAGCCATGTCATTCTCGGCATCGGCGGCAATCACGAGCGTGCCCACGGCTCGGTGCGTTTCACGTTTGGACGTTACAACAAAGAGGAGGATGTGGACGTCGTGGTGGAGGCGGTCGCCGAGGTAGTGAGGGAATTGCGGCGGATCAGCCCTTTGGGTAAGGGCCAGTGAATGGCATTTTGCTGATTATGATTTATTGGAGGTGAAAAGATGACGGCATTACCATATAGTGAGATCGTGATGGAACATTTTCGTAACCCGCGCAACGTGGGAGAGATCGAGAACGCCGACGCCAAATCGACCGAGGGGAGCCCCGCCTGTGGGGACATGGTGGCGGTTTATCTCCAGGTCGATGAGGAGACGCAGCGCATCACCGACATCAAGTTCCAATCCTATGGCTGCGCTTCAAATATCGCTACCGGCTCAATCATCACCGAGCTGGCCAAGGGCAAAACTCTGGAGGAGGCTAAGCAGATCACGTGGAAGGAGGCTTCCGAGGCCCTGGGGGGATTGCCTCCCGTCAAGGCCCATTGTTCGGTGCTGGCGGTGGATGGACTGCGGGCGGCAATTGAGAATTATGAGGAGCGGCACGGGCTGATCAAGGAGCGGGAACCTACCACGGTCGAGTTCGTGCGCAAGCGGCTGAAGCGCGTGATGAACCCCATGACGGGTCTGGATGTGGTGCGCACTAATCTGATCAAGAATATCGATGTGTCCAACGGGACGGTCGAGATAGTGGTCAACCTGGCGCCGGATCATCAGTTTGCCAGCAACGTCCGCGAGGAGATCAAGGAGAAATTGGATCACCGCTGGGACGTGGAGCAGGTGCTGATCGATTTTGTTGGGTAGGGGGTAGACATGGCAAAGATTAAAGTAAATGTGGATGAATCGACGGCCTGTCCGATGGCCGATTTGAAGGTGGATTGCCGGGGTGAAACCTGTCCTGTGCCCCTCGTGGAGACGCGCAAGGCGCTGCGCAAGGCCGCGCCGGGCGACGTGGTGGAAGTTCTGGGAACGCATCCTTCCTCGAAAGATGAGATACCCATGGCGGTGAAAGCTTTGGGGTTGGAGTTGGTGTGTGTTGAGGGGGATGAAAACGAGTGGAAGATATGTATTCGGCGGTAGGGGTGTGGAATGGATCAGCAGAACAAGCCTGAGCGCGTGACCATCATTTTGCACAGCGGCGAAATGGATAAAGTCTATAGCGCTTTAATCATCGCCAATGGCGCACTGGCGATGGGAATGGAAGCCTACATTTACTTCACTTTCTGGGGATTGCAACGCCTCCAGAAGGGCGCACTTGAGAAAGGTCCGCTTTCCAAGATGAACTTTTTGGGCCTGGGGAAGTGGATGATCAAGCGCCGTATGAAGAAGGCCAACGTCGCCTCGTTGCGGAAGCTGATGGAGGATTTCAAGGAACTCGGCGGCCACGTTATGGCCTGTGATATGACGATGGAAATTATGGGCATCGAGCCCGATGATTTAGAGCAGGAGTTTATCGACGATTATTGCGCGGTGGGGACGTATATTCAGGTGGCACGGGACTCAACCGTCACCTTGTTTATCTGATGGAGGCCGAGGCGGGTGGGCGCGTCCCATTGGTACACATCCAGGTCTATCCGCCCAGCTCCATCGAACCTGATCCCTTCGTCTTCTAGCATCGCTCTTTGCAAATCGCCTTCGACCCGTCTTCCGGCCGCGCTGATACGCCCTTGTGCGTTGATCACGCGGTGCCATGGAATGTCGGAGCTGTCGGAAGCTCTCAAGGCCCATCCCACAGTGCGCGCCGCGTGTGGCTCGCCGAGCAAGCGGGCGATCTGCCCGTAAGTAGCCACTTTCCCCGGCGGTATCTGACGCACGACTTGGTAGACGCGCTCGAAAAATTTCCCCGACATCATTTCTCCATCCGCTCAATCAGATTGATCACACTGCGCTTGATTTACTTCACGATGATCACTTCGACATCCGTGGATTGGCGAATCTCCTCGGCGAATTTGTTGATGGCTTTGTCGCCGAAAGCATGCATGGAGGATTCCGTCGCCGGAGCTCCGAGTATCAGCGTGTCGGCTTGAACCTCCTTTAGATAAGCCTCAATCTCCTGGCGCACTTTTCCACAGTGGATGGCCGTTTTGGTCTTTACATCTTTCTTGCGTGCGCGCGCCTGGGCGATGCACAATAAGGAGTGTCCCAAGCGTTTCAGCTCGTCTTGCAGCGCTTCCTGTAACCTCTCATTAGTCGGCTCCGCGAAATCGGGATTCACTACACACAAAAAGATCAGAGCGGCGCCGCGTTCCTTCGCCAGCGTGATGGCCCGCTCCTGTGTGCGGCGGCTGGCTTCGCCGCCTCTTGTGGCACATACAATCGGTCGCATTCTTTGTCCTCTCTCCTGGCTCATTTTCGTTCAAGACTGTCCTGGATCATATCGAGCGCCTCTAGTCGATAGTCGACATTGGTGATTAAATCATCATAGGTGTGGTCAGAGAGCAATCCCCGTCGCAGCGCATTTTCCAGAGCGCCGCGTTCCGCTTGCAGCGCTTCCCTGCGGGCCTGGATGAGCATTTCCCGTTCCAGTTCGGCGTGCTCGATGAATAACTGGTTCATGTCCTCCATTAGTTGTTCCTGAGCTTGGCTGTAATCCTCACGCAGCCCGGCCCACATCTCGTCGGTCAATAGTCCCTCGCGATGCAGGTGTTCCAGACGGCGCAGCCCAGCCTGCGCGGCATACAGTCGCCCTAATTGCTTTTCTCGCGCCACGCGGTGTTCTGGCCGTTCGGTCAAGCCCAGCTTCTGCAACAAAAATTGGATCGTCGTGCCCTGGGCGAGCAGGGTGAAGAGCACTACGCCGAAGGTCATCGCTTGCAGTGTGTCCCGCTGAGGTAATGCGAGCGGCAAACTCAGTGCCAGTGCCAGGCTGATGGCGCCGCGTTGCCCTCCCCAGAATAGCACGTGCTGCCAGGTGGGGGGAAAGTGGGGCTGTCTCTCTCCCAGATGGGCGAGCGACGAGAGGCCGTACACCACAATCGCTCGGCTGATGAGCACCGCTGCCACGGCGATGATGATGGGCCCCAGGTTTGCCCACAACTGTCCCAGATTCACACTCAGCCCAATCAGCAGGAAGATGAGGGAGTTGGCCAGAAAGGCCAGGAATTCCCAGAGATTGAAGAGCATGATCTTGGTCGTCGGCGACGCCCCCGCCAGGCCCAGGTTACTGCTCATAATGCCCGCAGCTACCAGCGCCAGCACGCCGCTGACGTGGAGCTGCTCGGCAATCAGATAGGAGCCGTAGGCCAGGAGGGTCGTCCAGGTGGTGACGATCAAGCGGTCGTCGATGCGATTGATCAATTGAGCCGCCAACCAGCCTAGCGCTGCTCCAACGGCCAATCCTCCTATGGCTACTTTCAGGAATTCGGATAGGCCCAGCAATAGATTAAACTCGCCGGTCAGCGCCGTTGCCAGGGCGATCTGGAAGATCACGATGGCCGTGCCGTCGTTGAACAGACTCTCGCCCTCCACGGCGACGGCCAAGCGTTTGGGGACGCCGAGGGCGCGGAAGAGTGCCACGACCGCTACCGGATCGGTGGCCGCGATCAGGGCGCCGAAGACGGCTGTGGTGGCCAATGGCAATCCCGCTCCGAACGCCACAAGCCCTCCGACCAGCAAGGTTGCCAGCAGCACGCCCGGTATTGCGAGCATAATGATGGGCATCAGGTTCTCGCGCAGTAAGCGGAATTCCAGGTGGAAGGCGGCCTCGAATATGAGTGGGGGGACGAAGATTGCCAGAATGAGCTCAGGCGTTATCTCGACATCCAGCGCTTGTTGGATCGAGATGAAGGCTCCCACCAGCACGAGGCTCACGGTGTATGGTAGGCGTATTCGACGCACGGCAACCGCGACGAGGGTTGCTACCGAGACGAGTATGACGATAAGCGTTTCCGTAGCTAGGAATTCTTCCATTCTGTACTCCTTAGATCGCTTGCAGCGGCTTGATCGATTAGCCAGGTCAATCGCCCTGATGCGGGCTGGACCATGCCGGCTGGCAGCGGCTCGCCAGCCCAAACACGGGCCAGCGTGGACGCCTTCGCGGCGCCGCTGACCATAAACATGATATGTCGGGCGCGATTGATCGTGGGTAGCGTCAGTGTGACGCGCCATGCGTTGAGTCTCTTCGCGTAGTTCTCTGTCACCCAGCGCTTTTGTTCGGCCAGCGCCGCCGTGCCGGGGAAGAGGGAAGCTGTATGTCCATCGGTGCCCATTCCTAACAAGATCAGATCGAATGCTCCTTGGGGGCCGAGGGATTTTTCCAGCTCCTCCTGGTATAGCCTGGCGGCTCGTGTCGGCGGATGCTGGCAGGGAATGGGATGTATATTTTGGAGTGGAACCGCGATTTCGTCAAGCAGCGCCGCACGAGCCGCGCGATAGTTGCTTTCTGGGTGGTCAGGTGGGACGCAGCGCTCATCGCCCCAGAAGAAATGCACCTGTTCCCAATCCATCTGCGCGGCGAGTGGTTCATGGGCCAGCAGTTCATAGGTGGGGAGGGGCGTTGACCCGCCGGATAGCGCCACGCGGAAACGCCCGCGTTCGGCCAGCGCTGCCTTTGCTAGGGCGATGAAGCGCTCCGCTGCTGTCCTGGCCAAACTGTCGGCGTCGGGAAGGATGATGAGCTCTCTCGGGGCTTTATCCTCATTCATTCTAAATTACTCAGGCAGCTCTAGCCGGGCTTCGGAGTGAGCGTTCGAAGTGAGCTCAGTCCGAACGCTCAGAGGCTGTTTGAAAATCCAGTTCGTACAGCAGCCTTCGTAGGGGCAGGACTCCG
>CAZDYW010000069.1:0-9995 GCA_964509655.1 uncultured Anaerolineales bacterium | reverse complement strand
ATTACAGAAGGAGATTTTGCAAAACCTGTCAGGTCTTGCTACTACTCCTCGAAGCGCCCCAGCATCAGACAGGCGTTTTGCCCCCCCATGCCGAAGGAATTGGAAAGGACGACGCGCACATCGGCCTCCCGCACACCTTCGGGCACGTAGTCCAGATCACAATCCGGATCGGGATTATCCAGATTGGCCGTCGGATGGATCAGCCCGCTCTCTATTGTGCGCACGCAGACGGCGGCCTCGATGGCTCCAGCGCCGCCCATAGCATGGCCCAACATCGACTTGGTGGCGCTGATGGGAATGGAGGCCGCCTCGGCCCCGAAGACACGCTTGATCGCCAGCGTCTCAATGGGGTCGTTGATGGGCGTGCCGCTGCCGTGGGCGTTGATGTAATCGACGCCCGATTCTGATCCCGGTTCCAGACCGGCGTCCTCCAGCGCCCAGCGCATCGCCCGCGCCGCTCCCTGTCCCTCCGGGTCTGGTTGCGTCACGTGGAAAGCATCGGAGGAGGAGGCGTAGCCCAACACCTCCGCGCGGATGTGCGCGCCGCGAGCCTGGGCGTGCTCCAGCGCCTCCAGCACGAAGACCGCGCCTCCCTCGCTGAGGACGAAGCCGTCACGCTCGGCATCGAAGGGACGGCTGGCCCGCTCCGGCTCCTCGTTGCGCGTGGAAAGCGCCCGCATGGAGCAGAAGCCGACGACCAGCGCGAAGTGGATCATCGCATCGACGCCGCCGCAGATCATCACATCGGCTGCGCCGCGCCGGATGTGCTCGGCCGCCTCGCCGACGGCCTGGGTGCCGGTCGCACAGGCCGCGACGACGGTGCTGATCGGCCCCTTGGCGCCGGACCAGTAGCTCACGTGGTAGGAGGGCATATTGATCAACATCGAGATGGGCAAAAATGGGTTGACGCGCCGCAAGCCCTTGGCGCGGTAGACATCGACGCCCTCAATGGCCCGGTCGAAGCCCCCGACGCCGCTTCCCATCAGCACGCCGACCTGATCCTCATCTTTCAGAGGAAGGGGAAGCTCCGCATCCGCCAGGGCCGCTTTGGCCGTCGCCAGGGCGATCTGGGAGCAACGCGCCATGCGCCGCGCCTCCTTGTGTTCAATGTATTCGCTGGGATTGAAGCCCTTCAGCTCGCCCGCGATGCGCGATGGCAAATCGGAAGCGTCAAAAAGGGTGATAGGAGCGATGCCGGAGCGACCATTCAGCAGGCCCTCCCAGGTCTCCTCCAGTGTAAGGCCCAAGGGCGTCATCGCCTCCACGCCGGTCACGACGACTCGTCTACGTTGGGTCATTTTCCCACCTCCAGATTACGTCAATCCGCTGCGGATCGCTTCCACCACGCCGCCGCCGACAGCCTTGCGGGCCTGGCGGATGGCGTTTTTCATCGCCCGTGCGTTGGAGCGCCCGTGCGCCACGATTACCACCCCGTTGACGCCCAGCAGGGACGCGCCGCCGACCTCGAAGGGATCGACGCGCTTCCCCACCCGCTCGAAGGCCGGTTTAGCCAACAGTCCGCCGAGCGCGGTCAGTGGAGCGGCCTTGATCTCCTCACGGATCAGATCGGTCAACATCTTGGCCGTGGCCTCAATACTTTTGATGAAGATGTTACCGGTGAAGCCATCGTGTACCACAACATCAGCCTCACACGCTATCGCTTCCTTGGGCTCGACGTTGCCGATGAAGTTCAAGTCGGATTCTTGGAAAAGTTTGGTCGCCTCCTTGATCAGCGCGTTGCCCTTGCCAGCCTCCTCGCCATTGGAGAGAAGCGCCACGCGCGGCTCCGCGCGATCCAGCACGGCCCGCGCGTAGATCACGCCCATCAAGGCGAACTGGAGCAGGTATTCGGGGCGGCAGTCGGCGTTGGCGCCCATGTCGAGGGTGATAAAGTGACCGGCCGGCATCGGCATAATCGTCGCCAAAGCTGGACGTTTCACGCCGCGAATGCGTCTCAGGGTATGGAGGGTAGCCACCGCAAGCACGCCTCCGGTGTTGCCAGCGGTGACGTAGGCTTCAGCCTCGCCGTCGCGCACCAGGCCCATCCCGACGTGCATCGAGGAATTCTTCTTCTTCCGCGCGGCCCAGGCCGGCTCATCGTCCATCTCGATCACATCCGGCGCGTGGACGATTTCCAAGGGGAGCCCAGCGGTATCGTGCTTCTCCAGCTCGCCCCGGATCAGCTCCTCCCGCCCGACAAGGATGATTCCGTCGCCCCACTCGCGGGCAGCTTGCACCGCCCCCGCGACATCGGGGACAGGGTATTCATCCGAGCCCATTGCATCAAGAACGATTTTCATTATTTCTCCTTACAGGTTGCAGATTACAGGTTGCGGGTTGCAAGTACGTTTTACGTTTTACGTTTCACGTTTCACGCTTCCCGATCGCCAATCGCTCGACCGCCATCCACTGCTGGCCCGCTTGCTCCAGTTTTCCCCAGCCGAATCGGCCCCAGGGGGTGGCGATCAGGTACTGATTATCCAGCCACATCACGAAGCCCAACGGTCCGCGCGGGGCCGGGGCATCTTGCAAAACCGCCTCCCCATCGACGTGGAAAGAGACGCGCTCTGTGCCCCAATCGATGGTGTAGGTGTGCCAAGCGGTCATCGGCGCATCGACGAGCGCCTCCCGCACATTCAAGGCCCGCTGAATCGGGCACCAAAGCGGGCGGTAGAGCGGGCGCAGATTCATCAACAGCACGGTCAGCGGGGCGATCAAGGCCAGGGGCAAAGCAACGGGACGCAGCGCGTCTATCGTGGCCGCCTTCCAGCCTCGGCCTGGCGTGCGCAGATCAAGCTTCATATCCGAAGGCGGCGAAGCATAAAAGAACCAGAGCGCCCGGGGAAGCGTCGGCAGCCGCGCTCCAGTCATCAAAAAGGGATCATTCCAGAAACCGAATCCGGCGGTGCCCTGCATCTCGCCGGAAGGATGGGAGAATCGCGCCCTGATGGTCAACTGGAGCGGTGGGTGCCAGCGGAAACGGCGGCGAGGCAGCCCCTGGTAATCGTCGATCTGGGCGTTGGTGTATTGCCGAGCAGAGGTATCGCGATTGACGAAATACAACCTGGAATTACGCTGTTCCAGCGAGCCCTTGCCCACGACGTATCTTTGCCAGCGTGCGTCGAGCTGACCAGAGAAATCATCTTGCAGGCACGTCATCGCTCGCTTTTGCGCGTCACCCAGACCAACGCGGTCCCGTAGGTGCTGCTGAGGCTATAACCCGATCCACCCGGCGCGACAGTGAAATCGCCAGAATGCATATGTAGCATCCTATTAGCAGTGCGCACGGTCGCTGAACCCTCCAGGACTCCTAGAAACGCTTCCTGATTGGACGGTATCACGGATGACCAGCTTCCTTCGCCCCGAGCTACTTGAACTAATGCATTCTCGATGCGGGCTACGGTCCGAAAGAGAAATGGCTCATCGATCTCCTGCGCTATGAGGCGCGGGTTGAAGCTCTCCAACTCGGGATCGCCTTCAGTGGAATAGAGACGACGCTGGCCATTCTTCCGGTCGGGCAGGAAGCCACAGCGTAAGAGTATCACACTGGCGCGTTGATCAGACTGGGTGCGATGACTTACTCCCTTGGGCACAACGGCCAAATCACCTGCATTCAGCCGCAAATCACCTCTTTCACTTTCCAGCAATATCGCGCCCTCGTGCACCCAGAACAGTTCATCAGTGTCGATGTGCCTGTGCCAGCGCAGCATGCCTTCACAGATATAGACACTGACAACGATATCGCCGAGAAGTGCGATGTTAGCCATCGCGAAAGGCTCCTCCAGTTGCGCAGCTATTTCAGAAACGTTTAACTTCGTAATTTCACTCATTGAAGTCATTATACCCATCAAGCGGATGTGCGCAAGCTGGGAAGCTTACGGGAAATTGTAGCAGCTCTAAGGGCCTCCAGAGGTCGCCAGAAGCGATCTGCGGCATTGGGCGAACTCATCAACCCTAAACGGCGAGTATGAAAACTCGCCCTAAATCTTGTGACTATGCAGGTCGACTTTCCATAGTCGACGACTTTTGACTTGCTTCGAAAACCTCTTACGGTCATCACAGTATCACTCAATAACTTGCTTGTCAGCAACCGATGCCTCAAGTATAATGCACTTAAACATGTTTCACAGTAAGGGTGCAAGGAAGATAGAGTGACTCTTGAACTGAGCAAGCTAACTGGACAAGTGCAAACGCTGGGTCAGACATTGGCAGAACGAGAGCGCAAGCTCGCGGATCTGATTGAGTTAGCCCAAAAATGGCTGCGCAAATACGCGGAGGATGGGGAAAGGCTGCGCCAAGCAGCCCGCGCCATCCGAGCCGCCATTCCGAGCGACGAGCCCCTTGATGCAGTTCACCAGCCGCCCCCCATTCCAGAGCAGTTGACCGTCGCTGCCGCCGACGGATCTCAAATTCACCCTGACCAACACGGCCCGGCCCTTTACTATCTGATCAATGTCGGCAGCCTGGTCTATAGACACGGCAGCGGTGAGGCGCCCCAGGCCCAAAGCATTCCCACGCTGGGGTACACCGAGGAGGAGCTGTACGAGAACGACGCATTGGTAGCGGGTAAACTACTCGACTTGCGGCGAGATTTGGCTGAAATCACCCACCTGGCCGACATATGCGAGGCATATGCGCCAGAGCGCGTCGTTGCTCTGGTGGATGGGTCGCTTCTCATGTGGTCACTTGAGGAGCTATCGGCCTCCGACCGCCAGAGGAAAGCGGAGAGCTACCTTGAACAGCTAGAGCGCATCCGTGCGGCAGGAGGCGTTGTAGCGGGATTCATCAGTAGGCCGCGCCACTCTGAGGTGACGAAGCTGTTGCACCTGGCACATCAAGCTGGAGACACCAAACAAGCCGCCAAGGAGCGCAATCCCCTGGAACACTTGCCCGACCGGGCGGTATTTGAGATGCTACCGGCCGGCGCGAGATCGGCCCTTTTCACCAGCCCGGCATCGGTCAACGAAAGCTACTATCGCCCTGCCGGGCACATGATATATTTCTGCTACATAAACCTGGCAATGAGCTCAAGGGGAAATGGTGCTCTGAATCAGACAGTCATTTCACGATTAGAGGCTCCAGCCTGGGTAACAGAAGACTCTGAGCGACTGGATTTGCTTCATAGCGCAGTAGTAGCACAATCGCGCATCACGGGCGATTATCCATACGCCCTGGCGCGTGCCGATGAGCTGGCATACATCAGCGGTCGAGAAAGAATGACTTTCGAGGGAATGGTAACCACCGCGCTGCTGCGAGCAGGCGTAATATCTGCACCTTCTCCAAAAGCACATTACAAGCGCCTGACCCGCTGGGGAAGATAGCCACTGCTAGCGACAGAATACCTTTTGATGAACAAGGATGGGGCGGAGGGAGAAAAGAAGTATGAACAATGTTACTTTGCAAGTCGGGCGAGTGTTGCGAGCTGGCACGCGCGGCTTCACGATCGGGTGCGCAGTGATGCAACCGGACATCCCAGCCTTTGGTTCGTTCGTAAGAGCGGACGGGCAGGAGCCGGGAAGCGCAATCTACGGGTTGATCTATGACGTCAAAGTGGAGGACGACCCATTCGTGCGACAATTCATCAGCGCCGACCCACCAGAGGAAGTAGTGCGCGACCAACGGGAAAATCGCCAAATACCCATCGAAGTCAGTGTGTTGACGGTGGGGAGCGGTATTCAAGATGAAACCAGGCAATCGACACGGATCCATCATTGCCTTCCTACACAACCCCCCGTGACGATGGACTGGCTTTACCAATGTACCGACGAGGAAATACAGACTTTCACCACAAGTCTTGATTATTTCCGCCTCATTTTAGAGGCACGCGAGGTACCATCCGACGAGTTAATAGCCACCAGTCTGAGAGCCGCCGCCGAGGTTCGCCCAGAACACGAACGTGATACATTTCTAGTTACCGCCGGGCGCGAGTTAGCCCGCCTGCTGGCTGGTGACCCAATGCGGTTGGAAGACCTACTACGACGCCTAAGCGTAAGAGAGTAAAGAAAGAGGGGAGGGTAAAAATGGAAAAGGCAACCCACATCGATTTAGCAGAAATCTACGCACGCAAGTGGGGATACGCTGACGATGAGCGAGTGGAGGCAGTATTCCTCGTCGGATCCAGCGCCAGCGGCAAGGAAGATATCTATTCCGATATCGACATGCTGGTAGCAGTCAACGAGGTAATCCCCGACAGTGAAAGGTTGGAAAAGTTGCGCTCCATAGGATGCCACAACATTATGTTGTCCATCGCTGGGGTGGAAAATCCGGCGCTCCCGGTGAAATCACAAGTCATCGATAAGTTCGTGTTTCACGAAACCTGGTTCGATGTGAGCTATCACTTGCCCCACCAACTTGAATTCTGCTTCGACTACGTAACCTTGGTTGATAAGGACGATTTGACATCCCATCTTTGCAAAGAAGGGGAAGACTACACCAAAGCGGAACTCAAGGAGCGAGTACAGGCCGATCTGCGCCTTTTACGCGCACGCATACACCGCTACGAGAAGTATGTGCGACGGAAAGAATGGGTCGGGTTGGACCTGTCGGCGATTAAGAACTTGCTCGTGGACCTGGTGATGGTACTGAACGACCGCCCCAACTACAATCGTCACTCCTCGCGTATGAGCCGTTTGCTAGTCGACCTACCGGTCAAACCAGAGCATTTTGATCGTGATCTACTGGACATCCTGCACCTGGATAATCGAGAGGCTTGGCCGCACAAGGTTGACATGATGAAACGCCTGGAGGCCGACTTTTTATCACTATGCGAAGAGCGTTGGGGTCCGATCGCGATGTTCGATGACGAAGGAATCGAAGGTTGATATTTGTGAGGAGAAGTTGATGGTAGAAAACGCACCCCGTGAACAGTCACCCGAACAGGAACTGGACGCATTCCTTGGCCCGCGCCCACCTGAACCCGAGCCAATTCAGAGGTTAGGAATTGTTGTTGGCGGCAGCCTCTCCGAGGGTCTGGATGTCAAGCTCGACCAAAGCACTGTCATCGAGGGGCTAGCCGTGGGTCGCTACGTGGTCGTGCGCGGGCAGACGGGGCGGCGTTTTTTCTCCATCGTCACTGACGTGCAATTAGACGCACTCAACCCAATGATCCAAAAATCCCCGCCCGATGTCTCCAACCCGTTCATCGCTCGCGTCTACCAGGGAACGGTGGTATTTGGGCGCATTCACGTGGCACCGATGCTGGTTCTGGAAGAAGGCGCCGATGAGCCCAAGCCAGTCAAGACAGTGCCGACCCATTTCACACCGGTCTATCAGGCCAGCGAGGATGAAGTGGCGCTCATATTCGGCGAGGAGGAAAAGCGAGGTCACTTCTACGTCGGCGAACCGCTGGAAATGGAGGGCACCCACGTGGCACTCGATCTGGAACGTTTCGTCGAGCGCTCGGCCGGCGTCTTTGGCAAGACCGGCACCGGCAAGACCTTCCTCACGCGCATGCTGCTGGCCGGGTTGATCAAGGAGGAGGTAGCTGTCAACTTAGTCTTCGATATGCATAATGAGTACGGCTGGAAGGGGCGCTCCGAGGCACAACAGGAGGTCAAGGGGCTGCGGCAACTCTTCCCCGGTGGTCGAATAGCCGTCTTCACGCTGGACGAGGAATCATCGAGGCGTCGTGGCAGCCGAACTGACGCGGTGGTGCGCATCGGATACGACCAGATAGAGCCGGAGGATGTGGACAGCCTTTCGGCGCTGATGGCACTATCTGACGTACAGGTGGGAGCGCTCTACTTCCTGCGGCGGATGTTGGGACGGAGTTGGATCGCACGGCTGCTGAACGAGCATGACCCACTGGACGAGCTGGACGCGGCGCTGGAGCGGGGCACGATTCACGGCGGGACGCTGGGCGCCATCCAGCGAAAGCTAGGGATGTTCCGGCGCTTCGATTTCCTCCAAGCCAGCGTAACGGCAGATCCTGTGCGCCAGATTCTGGATTACCTGGACAGCGGTAAGAACGTCATTCTGGAGTTCGGACGCTACGGGAACAGTTTGGAGGCCTACATTCTGGTCGCTAACTATATCACGCGCCGCATCCACGCTCATTATGTGGAACGCACGGAGGCAGCGCTGGGCGAGCGAGAAGGAGGCCCACGCCCACTGGTTATCACCATCGAGGAGGCGCACAAATTCCTCGACCCGGCCATCGCGCGTCACACCATCTTCGGTACCATCGCGCGAGAGCTACGGAAGTACAATGTCACGCTATTCATTGTGGATCAGCGGCCAAGCGGCATCGATCCAGAGATAATGAGTCAGATTGGCACGCGCGTCACGTGTCTGTTGGATGATGAGGCGGACATCCGCGCGGTCTTCTCCGGCATCAGCGGGGCTTCGACGCTGCGCGATGTGCTGGCACGACTTGACACGCGCCAACAAGCGCTGATTCTAGGACACGCTGTACCGATGCCGGTGGTGGTCAAAACGCGCACTTATGGCACGCCGGAGTTCTACGCCTCGCTGGGGTTGCAGAAAGCAGAGCTTCCGGAAGAGGTACTGGCGCAAGGCCGGGCGCTGTTGCGAGGCGACGAAGAGGACGCGGCGGGGATTTAGCGCTGAACAAAGGAAACCCTCAAGTTGAAAGTCATCATCGATTTTGACGGCACGCTGACCGCCGAAGAGCAACAGAGCCGCCCCTTGGCTGAGAGGGCGCTGGACACGCTGGCGAACGAGATCATCGGCGCACCACGCACGGAACTGGGCGCTGCGTATGACGCCACACAAGCGCGTCTGCTGGAAGCGCCACACCGTTACTGGTGGGAGGTCAACGGCCTGATCGCCTCTTACTGCGACGAGGGCGCCTTTATCCTCAATACCACGACGCTGCAAATTATGCTGCGCGAGAACGATGAGTACCGGGAAGCAGTAACGGCAGCTTTCCCCAACTTCGAGTATGACCCGGTAGTCGATTGCACCAACCACCTTTTCCATCGGCACACAGCAGAGCTGATGCCCGTTTTCCGTCCGGCAGCCCGCGATGTGCTATCCGAGCTGATCGAGCATCCAGAGCGTCATCCCGTGATCCTCACCAACTCCCTGGGCGACAAAGTGCGCCGCCACCTGGGAGAATTAGCATTGAAAAGCGAGATCGCCGTTCTGGGTGACACGCGCCAGTACGATATGGCCCCGGACTGGACATACCGCTTCCCGCATCCAGAACTAGGCAAGATACAAGTGTGGCCCATCTCGGAGAAACATCAAGTCGATCTGAGAAGGCCGATTTACTATCGAGCTCTGCTTCAAGCCGCTGAGGAAGACTCGCAGTTGGTGGTTGTGGGAGATACATTCTCGCTGCCTGGAGCACTGCCGCTGATTATGGACGTGCATTTCTGTCTCATACGCACGCCCTACACGCCCGACTGGTGCGCCCAAGCAGTGGATGCTCACCCGCTGGGGCGCGTCCTCGACGAATTGAGCGAGCTGCCATCGGCGCTAGACGCTATCGCCTGATATTCGGTTTAAAGACCAAGAAGGAACAAGGAGGAAACTATGTGGAAGGAATTCAAGGAGTTCGCGCTGCGCGGGAACGTGATAGATATGGCAATCGGCATCATCATCGGCACAGCCTTTGGCAAAATCATCACCTCGTTCGTCAATGACATCCTGATGCCGCCCATCGGGCTGCTGCTGGGCCGGGCTGATTTTGCCAACTTGTTCATCAACTTATCGGGGAAGCGCTACGAGAGTTTAGCCGCGGCCCAGGAAGCCGGCGCGGCCACGATCAACTACGGGTTGTTCATCAACACTGTGCTGGATTTCGTGATCGTGGCCTTCGTGCTTTTTTTGGTCATCCACCAGATAAACCAGTGGCAGAAGAAAAAAGAGGAGAAACCAGCGGCGCCTACGACGAAGGAATGCCCGTACTGCCTGTCCTCTATTCCGATCAAGGCCACACGCTGTCCACACTGCACATCAGAACTGGAAGCAGCAGGCTAGCTACCGGACACTTTTTCAGAGGCAATATCTCTCGTCTGTAAGACTAGCAA
>CAZDYW010000068.1:8792-10074 GCA_964509655.1 uncultured Anaerolineales bacterium | reverse complement strand
GCGCTGGGCTTTTCGCTCCTGGGCGGCGGCCTGGCGCTCAGGAAGCGCATGAGCTAGACTCATCCGATAACAATCTGACAATCTGAAAGGCGTAACGGGGGTTGAGGAACAGTTCCTCAACCCCCGTTTTTCTGTATCAGCCCGCGATCGTGGCTCGCAATCACTTTCAGGCCACGTTCAGCCGCCTCCGCGCGGCGCTCACCAGACCGAAGCAGCCGGTGAGCATCATATCGCCGTAGGGCGCGGCGTGGTAATAGCCCAGCTCCTCGGCCAGGTGGCGCTGTGGGCCGGTCACCGCCACGAAATCGAAGCCGCCGCCCGGCACGTAGTCGGGATGTACGTAGGCCCCGTGGCCGTGGTCGGCGTAAACCTCCTCGTTGGTCAACGTTCCGGCGTGCAGCCCATCGACCAGGCCCCGTAGCTTCTCCGGCGTCATCAGCACCGTGTGGTGCTCGAATAGCCCCAGCATGCGCTCGCCGCGCAGCAGCACCCCCAGCGTGTGCTGATTCCCCACATTGACCAGGATAAAACCCTCCTCCTGATGGGCCGCAGCGCGATCATCCTCCAAGATACCCCAGAGCGCAGCCGGGCCGGTGTCCATCAAGATCGCACCGGGCGCATCCCGCTGGACCGCCAGCATGCGGGTGTAGCAGGCCGGCGGCTCCCGATAGGCCAGATCGAGCATGCGCCCACCGCCCGCGACGAACTCGCGCCACAGTTGGAAGCGAAAGCGGCGGTTAGAGCCCTCCAGACATTCCCCGTGATCTTGCACCGCGACGGCGACGGTCTCCGGGATGGCGACGCCGAGGGGCGCCAGCGCTTTCGTCAGCACATCCAGATCCACATCGCGAGTTTGGAGTGTGAGCAGATCAGGCGCTTCGGGCGGCCCTTGGCCCTCCTTCAGGATCGTGTAGCCGCGCTCGCGCACCTGATCGAGATTATCGCGCACCGTCAGCGCGGCGCGCGGCGTGGCATAGACCGGGTATCCAGCCCGCAGGTGGCGCTTCATCGCGCTCACAATCGGCCCGCCTCCCATCAGATTCCCGGTCAGGAAGATCGGGCGCCCCTCCCGCGTGGCTTGCTTGACCCGCCGGGCCAACACGGTCGTCCAGGAGGGCAGCACTAGCTTGACGTTATTCTCCACCGGCCGCTCGGCCTCCCAGAGCAAAATGTCCTGGGTGCCGGCGCCGACGTCGATGGCCAGGATACGTTCTGGGGTCATTCCCAATCCTCCGGCATCAGATCGTACCACATTTCCTCAAGTACTGAGTTGCGCAAGAAG
>CAZDYW010000068.1:6814-8692 GCA_964509655.1 uncultured Anaerolineales bacterium | reverse complement strand
CGTGACATAAGCCACGAAAGCAGTATGTACGGGATCAGCATGAAAAGAGTGCCGATGGCCCATACTAAAGCGAGGAGCATAGTGACAAAAAATGTCCTGGTTCCGCTCATATTATCTCCTCGACTACTCTAATAACATCACTTCAACCATAGCGCCCACCGGCAGATGCTGCGCATCCTCCGGGATGACGGCCAATCCGTCGGCTTGCACCAGCGAATTGAGTATACCGGAGCCTTGGTCACCGGTCAAGGTCGCCTCATAGCCCGCATCGGTCTCTTGCAGGATCACCCGCAGGTAGTGGCGACGTCTGTCCTTGCGCTCGATGGGTTCGGTCAGACTAGCTCGCACCGTCGACCACGACCAGACGGCAAAGCCCTGCATCTTCAAGATCGCCGGGCCGGCGTAGAGCTCCGTGCTGAGCATCGCTGCGACGGGATTGCCCGGTAGCCCTAACAAAGGAACGCCGCCCACGCTGCCGAAGGCCATCGGTCGCCCCGGCTTCATGTTCAGCGACCAGAAGTGCATCTCCCCCTCGGCGTTCATCACCTGCTTGACCAGATCGAAGTCGCCCACGGAGACCCCGCCGGAGGTGATGATGAAATCAGCATCGCGCTCCAGCGCATCGCTTATGCCACGCCGCACCAGGGCCTCCTCGTCGCGGGCCACGCCCAGGATGAGAGGGATGCCGCCATATCGCTGCACTTGCGCGGCTACGGTGTAGGAGTTCGCGTCGCGGATTTGGCTGGGGCCGGGTTTCTGATCTGGCGGTACCACTTCGTCGCCAGTACCCAGGATCGCCACGCGCGGGCGCCGGATTACGGAGACGCTCATCTGTCCCAGCGCGGCCAGCATGCCGATTTCCTGCGGGCGCAGAATTTTTCCCGGCTCCAGCACGATCTGGCCTTGGCGCACGTCCTCGCCCGCCTGCCGGACGTTCTTGCCGTGCGAGGGCGGTCTCAGTATCTCGACCCAATCACCGCTCAGCAGGGTATCCTCGAAGCGCACAACAGTGTCGGCCCCTTCGGGGATCGGAGCTCCGGTCATGATGCGCACTGCCTCGCCCGGCCCGACGGAGACATCGGCCCTGTGACCGGCCGCTGCCTCTCCCACTACACGCAATCGCGTAGTCTCATCACCCAGATCGGCGCTGCGCACGGCGTAGCCATCCATCGCGGAGTTGGTCAGCGGCGGGATGTCACGGTCGGCGGCGACTTCCTGGGCCAACACACGGTCAGCGGCCTCCAGGAGCGGCACGTGCTCCGGCTCCAGAGTGCTCACGGTCGAGAGAATTTGGGCTCGTGCCTCCTCGACTCTCAAAACAGGGCGATCACGATCAGGCATGGCTATGCTCCTCTTCCTCGTGATGGTGCTCGGTGTCCTCGCCGCGGATCATCCTTATCGCATGGGGCAGGATGGGGGCCAGTGTCTCCATCCCGTCGCGCACGGCGCTGGTGCTGCCAGGCAGATTGATGATCAAAGTCTTTCCGCGCAGTCCGGCCACGCCGCGCGAAAGCACCGCCAGGGGCGTTTTGTCGTAACCGGTGAAACGTAGCGCCTCGGCTATGCCCGGCGCCTCCCTATCGATCACGGCCCGCGTCGATTCCGGCGTGACATCGCGCGGCGTCAATCCGGTGCCGCCGGTGGTCATCACCAGGTCCACTGCCTCCTCATCCGCCAGTTCGACCAATTGTCGCACTATTTGATCGCGCTCATCGGGGATGATCATCCGGCACACTACCTCGGCGCCCATTTCGCGCAGCAGGTTTGCCAGCACCGGCCCGCTGACATCCTCCCGTTCTCCGGTGTATCCCTTGTCGCTGACGGTCAAGATCGCTGCTCGTATCGTTTGCATATGCCTGTCCTTATCGGTTCTCTGAT
>CAZDYW010000068.1:0-6714 GCA_964509655.1 uncultured Anaerolineales bacterium | reverse complement strand
AGTTTAACGTGAAACACTCAAACCTGCAACCTGCAATAAGCGAAGCGGCAGCAACTTGCCCTTATGCCCGCCTGTGGTACACTCTAACATTATGACAATTCTAGAACAATTGCTAAAACTGACCCGTGCATTGGGCGCTCCCGAACGCGACTACGTGATCCTGGGAGAGGGTAACACATCGGCGCGTGCGGATGCCGAGACCTTCTGGGTCAAAGCCAGCGGCACGTATATGGCCGAGGCGGATAAGTCCTCCTTCCTACGCGTGCGCATGGACGACGTGCTGACGCTGCTGGACGCTCCGTCGATGCCAGAGCAGGAAGTGCGAGCACACTTGAGCGCCGCCATAGTGGACGCACCGCGCGGGAAAGGCGGCCCCTCCATCGAGACAGCGATGCACGCGCTTTGTCTCTCGCTGAGCGATGCCGCGTTCGTGGGACACACCCACCCCACAGCCCTCAACGCCATCCTCTGCGCACAGGAGGCCGAGGATGCTTTCGCCGGTTCCATCTTCCCCGCTGAGGCGCTCGTCTGTGGAGAGCCGCTCTTCGTGCCCTACGCGCCCCCCGGACAGCCGCTGGCACGATTAGTACACGAAGGATTGCAAAGCTACATCGAACGGCGTGGAGAGCCGCCGCGCGTCATGCTGCTACAAAACCATGGCATGGTAGCTCTGGGAGGGACGCCGGAGGAAGTGCTAGACTTGACCGCGATGATGGTCAAGGCCGCTCGCATCCTGGTGGGAACCTATGCCCTGGGCGGGCCGCGTTTTGTGGAGTTATAGATGCTCAGCGGCCCAAGATGGGCTCCCGAGCAATTTTTTATAAACAGAGGAGGTCAAAGATGGCGCAGATTTTCTTGGACACAGCGAAGCTGAATGAGATTCGCGAAGCGACGAGCTGGGGCGTTCTGGACGGGGTGACCACCAATCCCACCTTGATGATGCGTGCTGGCACCGCCGATCTCAAGGCCAACACACTCGAAATCGTGGAGATGGTGCAAGGGCCGGTGAGCGCCGAGGTGGTCAGCACCGACGCCGAGGGGATGATCGAGGAGGCAAGGGACATCCTGGCCTGGTCGGATCACGTCTTCGTCAAAATTCCCACCACGGCTGAGGGGCTGAAGGCGATGCGGGAAATTTCCGCCTGGCCCAATGGCAGGGTGAATGCTACGCTGATTTTTTCTCCCAATCAAGCATTTCTAGTGGCCAAAGCCGGAGCGAGCTACGCTTCCATATTTGTGGGCCGCATCGACGATGCCGGGCTGGATGGCATGCAGGTCGTGCGCGAGACGCGGGAGATTTTCGACACCTACGGCTTCGATTGTCAGGTACTGGCGGCCAGTATCCGTCATCCCAGGCACGTGCGAAAGGCACTGTTGGCCGGGGCGGACATCATCACAATGCCTTTCGGGGCGTTACAGAAGATGATACAAAGCCCCTTCACGGATGTGGGGCTGGCACGCTTCCTGGAAGATTGGAAGCAAGTGAGCGAGGAGTGATCCCATGGTCAACATCATCACAGATACCACGGCGGGCTTGCCGGCCGCGATAGCCACACGATATGACATCCCCGTCATTCCCCAAGTGATCGTCTTCGGTGAAGAGACCTACCTGGAGGGAGTCGAGCTTGACAACGCTGCTTTCATGCAAAAGCTGCGCACCTCCTCGATATTGCCCAAGACTTCCGCCCCGCCCCCCGATCTTTTCACTGAGCAGTTCCGGCGTATGGCGCCGTCGGGCGAACCGATCCTCTGTATCCACCCTTCGACCGAGGTGAGCGGCACCGTTCGCTCGGCCACCGTCGCCGCGCGTGACTTTCCCGATCTCGACATCCGGGTGATCGATACGCGCATCATCTCCAGCCCCTTGGCGACGATGGTGGAATTGGCCGCGCAATGGGCCGAGGAGGGCCTTGGCGCAGATGAGATTGAGGCGAAAATCCGCGACTTAATCCCCCGTTGCCGCATCTACTTCATGGTAGACACGCTGGAGTTTCTGTCCAAGGGCGGGCGCATCGGCGGGGCGGCGGCGCTGCTTGGTAGCGTGCTGCGCATCAAGCCGCTGCTCACCTTCCGCGATGGGCGCGTCGATCAGTTCGAGAAACAGAGAACACATAGGCGAGCGGTCTCCCGCCTCAAGGAGCTGGTGCTGGAGCAGATTCCGCGCGACGGCAGCGGACACCTCTCGGTGATGCACGCCGGTGTGCCCGATCAGGCCCAAGCACTGGCCGATGATCTACAGGCCCAGCTCGATCTTCCGCCGCTGCCGATCCTCGATGTGCCCCCGGCCATCGTCACCCATGGTGGACCCGGTATCCTGGGCGTCGGCTTCTTTGTGGAGTGATTCGGTGGTTATCGAAAACCGCCTTACATTTGCTCCGCTGCAGCGAGCCGGGCTCTCACGCCCGGCAATTTGGAGGCCCAATGCAGATTCGCAAGGTAAACACAGAGCGCCGCCGAGACGTGCGCTCTTTCGTCGATTTCCCCTTCAAGCTCTACCGGAATTGCCCCCAGTGGGTGCCGCCGATGGTCTCCGATATGGAGCTCGCGCTGAACCGCGCGAAGTATCCCTTCTATCACCACTCCGAGGCCGATTTCTTCGTCGCCGAGAGTGATGGCGAGATTCTGGGGCGCATCGCGGTGCATGAAAACCGGCGCTACAACGCATATCATCAAGCCAAGGTGGCCTTCTTCTACTACTTCGAGGTGGTCGAGGAGCTGGACGTGGCGCGTGCGCTGATCGAGGCCGCTTCGGATTGGGCACGCTCGCGCGGGCTGGAGACACTCATCGGGCCCCGGGGCTTGCTGCGGGCCGACGGTCATGGCCTGCTGGTGGAGGGGTTCGAGCACCGCCCCGCGATGGGCATCCCCTACAATTACGCCTACTACGGGGATTTCCTGGAGGCCATGGACTTCGAGAAGGAGATCGACCACCTCTCCGCCCACCTGAGCGGGGACTATGACCTGCCGCAGCGCTTCTACGAAATCGCCGAGCGGGTCAAGGAGCGACGCGGCTTCTGGGTCAAATCCTTCACCAGCAAGCGGGAGATGCGCCGCTGGGTGCCGCAGATCCAGAGGATCAACAACGAGGCATTCACCGACGTCTGGGGCTATTATCCCGTCGGCGACGCCGAGATCGAGGCGCTGGCAGAGCGCTTCATCGCCGTCGCCAATCCCCGGCTGATCAAGCTGGTGATGAAGGGTGAGGAGGTGATCGGCTTCGTGCTCGGTTACCCCGACGTCTCGGCCGGCATTCAGCGGGCTGGCGGGCGGCTCTGGCCCCTCGGCTGGCTGCACATTCTGCTTGAGTTCAAGCGCACCAAGTGGGTCAACTTCAACGGGGTGGGACTGCTGCCCAAGTATCAAGGCACGGGGGCCAACGCGGTGCTTTACATCGAGCTGGCCCGGAGCGTGTTTCAGTTCGATTTTCATGACGCCGATCTGGTGCAAGTGGCGGAGGACAACGTGGAAAGCCTGGGCGAGGTGAAGGCCATCGGCGCCGAGTGGTATAAGCGCCATCGCATTTATCATCGCCCGTTGTGATCCCCGGATAGCGCTATCCCTTGAGCCGCCTCACTATTGAGACAATTTATCTCAAAGAGATGGAGACAAGACCCTGAGGGTTCCCAAAAACCTTTGGGGTCTCAATCGTCCCAGACTATTGAGAGGAACGTGAAAATACCAGTGAAAAAAGAAGACAAGCGAGATAAAAATCGTCGTAAGCTCCAGGCACTGCTCCGCGATCTTTTCCAGTTTGACCACGCCGCGCTCGACTTCGGCGTCTACCGCATCATGAATGAGAAACGGGACGAGGTCGAGCGGTTCATCGAGCAAGAGTTGCTTGAAGCCGTGGAGGAAGCGCTAGCCCTTTTCCAGGAGACCGATCACGAAGATGGGGAAACGCTGATCACTGAAGAGGCCGAAGCCCGCATCTTCAATGACCTGTGGCGCTTCTTCTCCCGCTACTATGACCAGGGCGACTTCCTCACCGAGCGGCGCTACTCCTCGTACGGCGCCAAGTATTGCGTGCCCTACAATGGTCAGGAGGTGATGCTCCACTGGGCCAACCGGGATCAATATTATGTCAAGACCGGCGAGCACTTCACCGATTATCACTTCACCACCGCTCCCTCACCAGAATCAGGATTTGTGTACAATATCTGGTTCCGGCTTCAGCGGGCCGCGACTCCGCAGGACAACGTCAAGGGTGACGAGCGCTATTTTGTGCTGCGCGAGAATGAGCCACTGAATTATGACCCTTCCTCGCGCACCCTGATCGTCCACTTCGAGTATCGGCCCATCACCGAGGCAGAAGAGGCCCATTATCTGGAGCTTTACAACTCCTGGCCATCAACTAGCGAACGCAAGAGGTTAGATCGCTCGGTGCTCGTCCTGGCGCTGAGCACGGAGATCATCGAGCTGCTTCAGGAACGGAAGGCTATGGATTTGGCCAGACATCTGGCCGCCTCGCCGGACGACGCCGCTGCGCTTACTTCGCCCCCGCTGTTGGACGTGCACCTGGATCGCTACACCGCCCGTCACACAATGGACTACTTTGTCCACAAGGACCTGGGCCATTTCTTGCGCCGGGAGCTGGACGTCTTCCTCAAGGAGGAGGTGATGCGCCTGGACGACCTGCTGACTGGCGATTCCGATGAGGCGGCGAGCTATCCTAGTATGGCCTCGCGCGTGCTGCTCCGCATACGCATCGTGCGCCGGATCGCCCATCGCGTGATCGATTTTCTGGCCCAGATTGAGGATTTCCAGAAGCGTCTCTTCGAGAAGCGAAAGTTTGTGGTGCGGACCGATTACTGCATCACGCTGGATCAGGTCCCAGAATCTCTCTATCCAGAGATTCTGGCGAACGAGGCCCAGTTGGAAAAGTGGCTATGGCTCTACGGCATGAAGAGGTGGAGAGGGAAGCTGTCCTGGAGAGGGAAGTTTGATATGGCCTTCCTGAAAAATCATCCCAGCTTGATGATCGACACGGCCTTCTTCGACGAGGATTTCAAGGCGCGACTGCTGGCCACATTTGAGGATCTTGACGGGGCCATCGATGGGGTGCTGATGCAGGGCGAGAATCTTCAGGCGCTGAACTTGATGATGTCCAAGTACCGGGAGCGGGTTAAATGCATCTACATCGACCCGCCCTATAACACCGGCAGTGACGATTTCGTCTACAAGGACAACTACCGGCGTTCATCCTGGCTGACGATGATGGACGATAGGCTGCAAATGGGGCGGGAGTTCCTGCACGATAGCGGCGGTTATTTCATCAGCATCGATTATAATCAGATGCCGGAACTGCGCACATATCTGGATCAAGCATTTGGTCCAGGGTGTTACCGGAATACGATCCTCTTCCGCAGGGGGGTCAAAAGTGTCCAAGCCCAATTCGATACCATCGAGGCGCTGACACGTGGGTATGAGTATGTGCTTTTCTATGCCAAACGCTCCGAGGCCCGCTTTCGGAATCTCTTCAAGGAGCTCGACGAGGAGAAGCCGGGCAGTTGGAACAGTCACTGGCGGGGCACTGACCGCCCCACGATGCGTTATGAGCTGTTCGGCATCGAGCCAGCATCGGGGCAATGGCGATGGTCGGAAGCGCGAAGCCAGAGAGCTATCGAGAACTATAATAAGCTGGTGGCGCAATTTCGGCGAGAGGGAAAACCCCTGACTGATGAGAACATTGACGGATGGTATCAAGAGCAGATCGAGGAATCCAAGCAGTCCAGAATCGATCTCCTGCGATACAACGAGAAGAATGACACGGTTGAGCATTATGTGCCTCCCAGGACAGAGAGGATGCTCAATGATGTATGGTTTGATCTATCCCCATATGGCTCCAGAACCCTCAAGGCGCTTTTCGGACACAAGGTGCACGACAACCCCAAGCCGGTACCGCTGATCAAGCGGGCGGTGCGTTTTGTCACTAATCAGGCCGATCTCGTCCTGGATTTCTTCGCTGGCTCCGGAACTACGGCCCACGCGGTGATGGAACTCAATCGCGAGGGGGCTGCGACGGGCTCAGCACAGGCGGGCGGCAAGCGCAAGTACGTCCTGGTCGAGATGGACGCTTACTCCTGCTCGGTGATTAAATCCCGCATCCAGAAAGTGGCCTTCTCCGCCAACTGGCGGGATGGCGTGCCCCAGGATTGTGAGGGGATGGGCCACATGATCAAGTACCAGCGTGTTGAATCCTACGAGGATGCTCTGAACAACATCAAGATCGAAAAGCCCACCGGTGCCTCGCAGGAGATGCTGAATCAATTCGACGATTATATGCTGCATTATATGCTCGATTTCGAGACACGTGGCAGCCCCACGCTGCTGAACGTGGAGGAGTTCGAGCGTCCATTTGATTATACGCTCAAGATTCAGCACGACCACGAAAGCCCCACAAAGACCGCCGTGGATCTGGTGGAGACCTTTCATTATCTGATCGGAATGCACGTGCGACGGATGGAGCGACACGAGCATCAGGGACGCACCTATGTGGTCAGTCGCGGCGACGTGCGCACCGGGCGCGGCGTCGAGCGCGTAGTCGTCATATGGCGCGACTTGGACGACCTGGACATCAAGCGGGAGGCCGACTGGGTGGAACGAGAGCTTCTCGCCGAGCCGGTCGACCGCGTCTACGCCAATGGATATAAGAACTACATTCAGGGCGCCGAGCCAACTAGCATCACTTTCCGCAAGCGCATGGAGGCGTAATCA
>CAZDYW010000067.1:0-10192 GCA_964509655.1 uncultured Anaerolineales bacterium | reverse complement strand
CCTTCGACAGGCTCAGGATGATTGCTCACTCGACCAATTAGAAAGTGTCTGGTAGCTAGAGCAGCAGGCTGAGGTTCGACGAAATAACCCCGGTTCCTAAAAGAAACCGGGGTTCTGATATTACTCGGCGAGGCGTGGCCGCCCCACAGCGGTAAAGGTCAAATCTGTGCCTAGATAAATGCGCTCGGCCCATCCACCTCGAACCGGCGCAGTGTTATCCACACGTTCCATCCGCACCTCGACTTGCTCCGCTCCTGCTTGCCGGGCCATCTCTGCCACCTGAGCAGGCAAAACCTCTTCCGCATAATGCACGCTTTCCGTCAAGGTGGGGAAATCATGCACACTTTCGGGAAGGTGAAGACGAAATTTTTTATCCTCGTCCAGAGGCTGGATCGTCGCGCGGAGCTGCTGCATCACACTGCCCATCACCGCACCTACGGCGTTCGCCACCTCCGCGTGGGGCGGGATGACCAACTCGGTATCCAGTTGACTCGCCACGCGGGGCATGTAGGCCTCCACGGGGGCACCGATGGCGACCAGGGGCTGTCGCAAGCTCATCTGACAACGCAGATCGGAATAAGAGGCATTGCCCAAGGCACGGGTCAGCAAAGCTCTAGCCGCTTTATCCTGCTCCCAATCAGGGAAATCCTCCTCATCACCGAGGATCTTACTGACCAGCGCAGTCGAGACACGGTCAGACACCCCGGCGATGACCTGTTCACAGAGCTCCTCCAATGTAAGCCCCATCCGAGCGGCCAACACCTTAGCGCCGATTTGGGCGGCCTCAGTATTCCAAATTTCCAGGCGCCCCAAGACGTGCAGGGCATCAGTAGGTGTGAAAGCAGAGCGCAGGAGCAGTTGGCGCGCCTCCAGGTTTCTGACCCGCTGCGCAACCAGCGGCCCATAGCGCCCCTCCTCAACCAAAGTGGTCAAAAGCTGAGGCCCTTCCTCCAAACGTCGCAAAATAGACCTCTCATCGCTGGATAGCGCGTGTGAGTTGCGGCGCTGTGAGAGCACAAACTGCCCGATTCGCCCGCCCTTTTTCTCCTGCACCTGCCGGTTGAGTTTGCTCAGCACATTAGGATACTCTTCCGCCAGCAAGGACAACGGGACCACTCGCCGGGGGCCAATGGACAATTGACCGTTTTCCCCCAGACGCACGTAGCTATCGCCTCCCAAGCCCTCCGTATGCACATCCACCGCTTCGACCATTGTCCGCCAGCCACCGACACGCGCCCCTTCGGGATTCAGTCGCGGGCGACCGTCGCGCAAGGCGGCGATGTCGGTGGTGGTCCCCCCAACATCCACGGTCCACACATCGTGGCGGCCCGCAAGATACCAAGCGCCGACTGCGCTGGCTGCCGGCCCGGAGAGAATGGTCTCGATTGGACGCCGCATAGCCCAATCAGCCCGTACCAAAGAGCCATCGCCCTTGACCACCATCAAGGGAGCCGCTATTCCCGCTTCATCCAAAGTGCGACGCACGGTATCGATCAGTTCTTGCAACAGCGGTATCAGCTGAGCGTTGAGCGCAGCCGTCGTCGCTCGCCGCACAGAGTCGAGACGAGTGGTCAAGGTGTGACCACACGTGACGGGAAGATCGGTCAATTCTTCCACCAGTGCCTTGACACGCAACTCGTGGTCTGGGTTGCGCACGCCGAAGTAGCCAGAGATCGCGAAACCATCGACCTCTCCGCGATGGGCCATAATAGCCGCCCGCGCCGCTTCCTCATCTAAAGGCTGCGCTTCATCACCCACGAGATTATGACCGCCACGTAGATAAACGAAGTCCTGGGTCGCCAGTTCACGCTCGAAGCCATAATGGGTCAGGAGCTCACGATCATATCCGATGAGCAAGAGGCAGACTGGACGGCCTTGGCCCTCAACGATGGCGTTGGTCGCCAATGTGGTCGAGAGAGCGACCAAGTGAACCCCATCAGAGGAGACATCCTTTTTATCCAGAACAGTTTTTACGGCTTTACCGATACCGATGGATAGATCATGGCGCGTGGTCAGCGCCTTAGCACCCACCAAAACCTCGCCGCTCTCGTGATCGACCAAGGCGGCATCGGTGTATGTTCCACCAGTGTCAATACCCAAAACAACCTTCATCACTTACCTCATTCAGTAACAAATTACTTCTATCCTTCATTCCTAGCTTGGCAGGTCTTCACAAAAATCACCCACCTGAGCGCCCCCCAATGCATCCAGCAAATCATCAGAGGAAAGAGAAAGTCCAGCATCCGGACGTCCTGAACTAATGATCACATCCTCCAAATCAAGCACATGCTGATCGACAAAGGTGATAACCCCTCCTTGACGAAATCCCATAACTGAGACAGCGCCGACCGTGTAACCGGTCACTCGATTGACATCCCTTTTAGAAGCCAATCGCGCCTTCCCCGCGCCCACTGCCGCGCTGATTTTCTCAAGGCTAAGGCGTCGGTCGCCGGGGATCACGGCTAACACAAACCAGCTATCATCACATTTGACCAGCATAGCCTTCAACACCTGGGCGGTGGAGAGGCCGAGGTCTTTAGCCACATCTTCGGCAGTGTATAGCTCTCCCTCGTGGAGATGCACCTTGTAAGAAATGCCTTTTTGATCTAGCAACTCCATCGGCAATGTTTTGATCGCCACAGTATCCCTCTCTTCTTGAGACCTAGGAAATGGCACTACAACAATGACTATTGGACTGCAATCATGCGCATCTGCCCCCTCCGCCGATCCGTCCGCAAGGCAGACCTGGGGGCAGATAATGACTGAGATAACGCGACTAATTCAACTTGTAGCGTTTCTCCACCTCAACACACTTTGGGACAGCTGACGCTTACTCTTGCTCCTCTTGAGCCAATAAGATTTCTCGCACCTCGTCATAGAACTCCTTGACGTGATCGTACATAATTTGTTCTGCACGGTCACTATCATTCTCCTTGATAGCCTCCACCAGGTTCAAATGTTTTTCAACGGCGGAGGGGAGAAACTCCAAATGCGGCAAGACGAGATACCACAAGCGTCGCGACAGGCCAAACAGACGATCCAACGTCTGCGCGAGATATTTGTTACGTGCAGCCTTGGCGACCGCTTGATGGAACTTATGATCCAAATCAAACAGACGGCGGTTCTCCTCGGCTGTGATAGAAGCTTGTTGTTTGCGCAATGCTTCCAGAACTACGATGTCATCCGGTTGAGCCCGCTGGGCGGCCAAGCGTGCGCAAAGAGATTCCAATGAAAGCCGCATCTCGCTGATCTGTTGTAGATCCTCAACATCGACGTCGGCGACATAGATGCCATGTCGTGGTGTGACCTCGACCAAGTTCTCATGAGCGAGCCATTTTAGAGCCTCACGCACCGGAACCACGCCCATGTCGAACTCCTCTGCCAGTTCTTGCTCATTGATGGGCGCTCCAGGAGCCAGTTCCAAAGTCGTGATCTTTTCCCACATCAGATCATATGCACGCTGCGTATCTACTCGCACCAATTCCATAGACTACCTCCATTACCTCTCCAACCGTGGGTTACCTATCGCCTTCGCTCGGATACGATAGGTGTCCAACCCATCGGTCACTTCCTCGACAGTTACTTGTGGATTGTCGGCCCCGGAGCGTATAGCGGCACCCAAAGCGCGCTCCTCGGCCAAGCTACGCGCGTAAGACAGGGCCTCAGACAGTTCTTCCTCCTCGAAATCCTTACGATCCTCGCTAGTCTGGGCGTAATAGCCGAGCACTTCCAATCCAGACCGAGAGATTCTGGGATATACCAGAACTTCCTCGACTACCATGACGCTGCCGGCGATAGCGCCCATCGCGTTAGCCACTTGATGATGCTCAGGCAAGATCAAGTCGGTATGAAATGCCTCAGCGACAGACTGAAGGAAGAAATCAGCCGGAGCGCCGATACCGATGATGGGTTGGCGCAGTCGAAAGCTTGTCTCCAAGTGAGGGTGTATGTCATAAATGCTATTGTAGAAGAACCAACGGCCAATGTTGTCACCTTTTGAATGTCGCTTCTCCCCATCAATATTTTGCCCTCGGGGAAGCTTCAAACTCTGATTGCTCAGGAAAGTGACCACAGCGTGAACGATCATCTCGGACGCCTGCCGCCAGACGAGTTCTCGGATTTCCTCTGGCTCCTTGAATTGATAATGAGAGAAGACCTGCAAAGCAAGCTCCGAAGCCTCTGTATCCCAAGGCGTGTAGCGCCCCTCCACATGAAGTAGATCGGTAGGTGTCAAGCCCGCTTTTCCGATGATCTCTTGACGCCAAAGCTCTTGAACGCCAATCTGTGCGACGTGCAGAACATCAAGATGTTCCACAATTTCTGGCACCGGCTTCGGGCCTTTACGCAAAAACTTGACCAGCTTCTGCTCTTGTGCGCTTGTTAGAAGTCGCTCCTCTGGCTCGCGCAGCAAAAACCAGTACTCCAGCCAATCGGGATTGGCCTCCGCCCAAGCACGTCGTGAGAGGGCCTTGAGGCGCTGCCCAACTTGCGAGTATTGCGAAGATAAATAAGCCAAGGGAACTACACGCTCCGGACCGAGGAGAATGTGCTTCTCCCGGCTCAGGGTGATTTGGCTATCTCCCCCCAAAGCGACAGAGAATAAATCAGCAGCGCTGACGGATGTCTTGTAATCTCCAACGGTAGCGCCCTCCTCGCTGACTGTCACACGGCCTTCCTCAATGAAGGCCAGGTCAGTAGTAGTGCCGCCGACATCCAATATCAAGGCATCATCCAACCCGGAAAGAAATCGCCCCCCAATAGCGCTTGCCGCAGGGCCGGAATGGATGGTCTCCACGGGCATGCGGGAGGCAAACTCATCACTCATCAGGGTACCGTCTCCACGCACCATCATCAGCGGCGCGTCGATCTCGCGATGTTCCATGGCCTTCCGCACAGCGATGACGAAATCCTGAAGCACGGCCAGCAGCGAAGCGTTGAGAGCGGCCGTAGTAGCGCGCTCCACTGATCCCAAGCGGGTCGAAAGTTGATGGCCCAGCACGATGGGCAGATCACAGACGGTGGAGATGGCCTCATAAGCCCGATTTTCATGCTCTGGATTGAGCGGGCTAAAGTAGCTAGAGACAGCGATGGCATCTACGTCTTCCTTGATCCCAGCGACCTTATCCAGGATAACCGATAGAGCAAGCTCTTCTTTCTCTCGGCCATAAAGGTCGTGACCACCGGCGAAGTAGTAGTAGTTAGGCGTGGCAAAGCGGCGTCCCATATCGAAAGATGCGATCAGGTCAGGGTCATAACCGATCAAAAACAAGGCGACGCGTTTGCCTTTGCCCTCGGCGATGGCATTGGTGGCCAAGGTGGTCGAGATAGAAACCATCTTTATGTCCGAGGGATCATCAATTTGAATACCCTCGATGACCTTCTCAATGCCAATGGAGAAATCCCGCTTGGTGGTTAAGCTTTTATGAGTAGCCAACACCTGGCGCGTATCATACTCTAGCAATACCCCATCGGTGTATGTACCACCGGTATCTATGCCCAAAACTAATTTGCGCGAAGATTCGTTATCCATACTCAATACAGCACCTCAATGGGTTAAGGGTTAGGGTTAAGGTTAGGGGGCAAGAAGTAAGGAGTAGAAGATTTTACCCCCCTACTCCCTACTTTTTTACCGCACTTGCTGTTGTTTAGACGAACATATCGTAGTCGAGCTCTTCGTCCTTGTGACGCTCGTCAGCCAGTTCGCAGATGCGGCGCAGTTCTTTGTACATCGCCTCATCCAAGAGCGGCTCCGTATCGGCCTCGATGACCTCGATTACACGTTCATGGACACGGTCGCGGAAAGTCTTGCTACCGGTCAACTCCCAGTTCTCCCAGTTCTGGCGATCCGTCAGAGGGCCACGCCAGATCAGGTCCTTGAACCGGTTATACGTATGATCGTGGTCGAGATAATGACCACCGGGGCCTACCTCGTCCATCACATCCAAGGCCTTGGTATCATCGGTGACGGGGACGCCGCGCATGATGCGCTTCACCCGGTCGATGATCTCATTGGAAGCGACCATCATTTCCATCGAGCTTGTCAAACCCTGCTCAAGATAGCCGACATCGTGGATCATATTGCCGCCCACTAGCCCGGCTGTGGTGATGTTGAACGTGGCCTCCATCGCCGCTTGCTCATCGAACATCTTGGCATCGGAGCAACCAGCGGTCTCGTACATAGGCACTCCTAGCCATTTGGTGATCTGTGTGTAGGCAGCGCTGAGCAAGGCCATCTCGGGTGAACCATAGCAGTAAACCGTGGTCCGCATATCCATATTCGACATCAAGCCGCCGATGATCATTGGAGCACCGGGCTTGCGTAACTGGCTGAGGACGATGCCGAACAAACTCTCAGTGAGAGCCTGAACAGCCGTACCGGCCAATGTACAAGGTGATGTCGCGCCGGCCAGCGGGCACGGCGTATAAACGAAAGGAATCTCGTGATCGGTGGCGAAGAGAAGCTTCTGCACCACCTCTTCCGAGTGGCTAAGGGGCGAAACGGGCTCGATGTAGAGCGAGAAGCTCGGCCCTTTCCGCCATTCTTCCTTGCCCCCCAAGCGGATGTAGGCCATCTCAAGCTGATCCTGCAGGCCATCCAGGTCGACTGCGGTGATGTTGATCGGCTTGGTGGTCCCTTCGAGCATGGCCAGGTACTGCCAACGATCGTAGGTACCGACCGAGACATCCTGCACGATGCCCAGCGACATATGGAAGTCGATGTTGGGCATCGCCTGGGCCAGCTTGGCGAAGTTTTTAACATCCTCATAGGTGGCACGCCGCCGCTCGCCTGTATACGGATCGATAGTGAAAGGAGTATCGGAGCCAGCGCCGTAGTAGATCTGGTTCTTGTAAAGCTCCATACGATGCTTGCGATCTGGACCGACTACAACAACCTTCCGAGGAAGCGTGGCAAGGGCCTTGTCAACCATCCACGGGGGGATCTTGACAAGAGCACTATCATCAGTCTTATCCTCGACAATTGCTCCGCCGGAGTGGGCAACCTCGACTCCTTCCTCCTCATACACCCTAACGCCAGTTTCGTACAACACCCGCAGGGCCGAGAAGTAGATAGCTTCGATCTCTTCTTCGGTAAGCACCTCAAAGGTGGGGGTGGAATTCACTTTGTAATTAGTCTTTTTGACTTGCATGGACAAATCTCCTGTCTCTGCAGATTATGGGGACAAACGAAATCCCTGAGCAGATACGTACGACGCCTACGCGGCACCGACGAACTGTTTGGCCAGATCGGCAGCATGCGGGGCATTAGAGCCATAACCGTCAGCGCCGATGCGTTCGGCAAAAGCCGCGTCCACCGGGGCGCCGCCGACCATGATCTTGATCTGGTCACGCAGGCCCGCTTCCTCAATGGCCTTGATAGTGTGCCCCATCGCGCGCATCGTGGTAGTCAACAGGGCCGACATCCCCACGATCTTGGGCTGATGTTCCTTGATAGCCTCGATGAAGTCCTCAGGTGGGGCATCGAAGCCGATGTTGACGATCTCAAAGCCAGCCCCCTCGCACATCATACCGACCAAGTTCTTGCCAATGTCGTGGAGGTCACCCTCGACGGTACCCAACACGATAGTACCGAGTGTCTCAACATCGGCAGCGGCCAGCAGCGGGCGCAAGATGTTCATCCCGGCCTTCATCGAATCAGCAGACATCAACACCTCAGGGACGAACATATCACCGCGCTTAAAGCGCACGCCAACCTCATCCATACCCACGACAAGGCTATTGTCCAGGATTTCCTTGGGCTCCATACCTTCATCCAGCCCTTTTTGTACCAAGCTGGGAACCTTATCGTTGTCTCCTTCAATAACAGCCGTTGCAATTCTTTCGTAAAGTGTGCTCATTTATGCTCTCCATGTTCTCTAAATACTTTCAACTGACGATAGCTCAGTCAGCTATCTCGCGGTCTTCCCACCAATCTTGCTGGACGCGATCCTCGGCTTCCTCCAACACTTCCTGGATGAGCCCTTCGGTCCCCTCTTTGAGAGGAGCAGCCTCATGGGTGGCCAGAATGTCACGCACGCGAGCGACTGTGCGATCCTTCATAGTCTTACGGCCCATCATGTCCCATTCTTCGAAGTTGCGTCGATCACACAGGTTGGGATACCAGAACTCGGTCTTGTAGTAATCGCGCGTATGCTGCTCGCGCAGATAGTGACCATTAGGCCCAACGTTGTGGATCACCTCGGGGGCCAGAGTGTCTTCGTTGACTTCGATGCCGCGCGTGATGCGTCGCGCGTAGGCAATGGCTTCATCCATCGCCGCCAATTGGAAGACGGAGCCGGTCATGGCACTCTCGGTATAGCCTACGTCGTGGCAGAGGTCGCCACCCGTGAGCGCGGAGAAGTAGACGGACATAGAACCCTCGATCAGGGCCTGTTCGTCGAAGGTCTTCGAGTCGGTGCATCCGCCCGTCTGCCACAGTGGCAGGCCGGCGAAGTGAGCCAACTCGGTGAGCCCTGCCATCATCAATGGCAGCTCTGGCGCGCCATAGGCCAGGATCATCGCGTTCATATCCATCACGGAGTAGACGCCGCCCATGAAGAAGGGCAAGCCAGGCTGGATCGCCTGCGCGATGGTCAAACCCATCCAAGACTCCGCTGCACCCTGAGTGATGATGCCCGCAGGGGTCACCGGTGCGGTGCCGCCTGCAATCGGACAAGGGGTGAAGATCAGAGGAATGCGCTTCCTGGCCGCGAAGACCAGCTTATCAAGCGCCTCGAAGGTGCTGACCAACGGCGAGAGAGGCTCACAGTAGTGGACGTAGTTGGGGCGTTGTTCAAACGCTTCCTGGCCGCCCGCTTCCGCCACTGCGATATTGTGAATGCCTTCGGAATCATACTTGTCGAAGGACCAGGCCACAATTGGTTTACTTGTGTTGGGGAACATATAAGCGAACTCGTAGAGCGCGCTTAGATCGGTATGTGCATCGCTGATGGAGCCCAAAGATTCGCAGAAATCAATATTGGGCAGAGCATCAACAACCTTAGCCACCAAGGGTGCATCATCCTTAACGTAAGGCCGGCGATCCAACGTCTCCACGTCGATGAAGTTGGGGCACGTGGGGCCAGGGCCAAAGTGCGCTCGACCAGGCCCGATATGAATGTTGTTCTTGGGGTTCCCATCACGGGCGAACAGCGTGAAGCTGCGCGGCGCCTTCCGCAATGAATCTTTGACTAGCCAAGAGGGAAGACGCACCCGATTACCATCCACCCATGCCCCGGCATCTTTGAGGATCTGGCGAGATTCCTCGTGGTGTACGTCAAGACCGGTGACTTCGAGCACATGCAGCACGCCATCAAACAGCTCCTGCAATTGATCGTCAGTGAGCATTTGAAAGCGCACACCTGAATTAACTTTATAATTTGCCCTCATTAGAAGGTCTCCTTTTTGAAACTCGTTTGAAACAAGGGGGAATTTATCCCAGGACTCTAGGCCGCGCCTACGAACTGCTTGGCCATTTCGGAAGCCGAAGCAGCATTCGCAGCATAACCATCTGCGCCGATCTCTTCAGCGAAGGAACGCGTCACCGGCGCGCCGCCGATCATGATCTTCACTTTATCGCGCAGGCCGGCTTCCTCAAGCGCCTTGATAGTATCCCCCATGGAACGCATCGTGGTAGTCAGCAAAGCCGACATGCCCAGGATGTCAGGCTCAAACTCCTTGATCGCTTCAAGGAAGGCATCCGGCTCCACATCGGTGCCCAGATCCTCTACATCGAAGCCAGCACCTTCGCACATCATACCGACCAGGTTCTTGCCGATGTCGTGCAGGTCACCCTTCACTGTGCCCAACAATATCTTGCCTACAGCTTTAGCTTCCACAGCGGTGAGCAAGGGTTGGAGCAACTTCATCGATTCTTTCATAGCTTTGGCCGAGCGCAGCACTTCCGGCACGAACATATTACCGGCCTTGAACTCCACACCGACATGATCCATGCCAGGCATCAGGCCATCATCCAGAATCTCCTTAGCCCCCAAGCCTTCATCCAACGCATCCTGGGTCATATCCTCCATAACACCCACATTGCCCTCGATGACAGAAGTGGCTAATTGCTCTAAAACTTCACTCATTTGACTTCCTCCTAAGTTAAAGTTAGTTAACCGTAAACGTAAACATAAACGAATTCAGGGACAAGCCCTTCACCTTTGTTTAAATCGTCAATTAAAAATTCAATTTA
>CAZDYW010000066.1:0-10265 GCA_964509655.1 uncultured Anaerolineales bacterium | reverse complement strand
ACGGCCAGAATCTCCGGCGCGATGGTGTAACCGGAGGTGTGATCGGCGCCCATGGTGGAGATGGCGTAGGTCATGCCGATGCCCTTGATGCCGCGCGGCTCGTAGGCGGGCATACCCTGGCCCTTGACCGTGGGGGAGCGCTCATTGCCGAAAGCGTTCGCCGTGAACTCCGTCCCTTGACCCAGGATGTGACCCAGCGGCGTGCCCTCGCGGACGTCCTCATCGAGCCACTTGATGGCTGCCTCGCTATCGCCAAACTCGGCCAGCCCGGAGTCCATCGCCACGGCGATGGTGTCACCAGCCTCGATGGTATCTAGTCCGAGGTCGTTGCAGAGCCAGGTCAGCTTGGCGACGGTGTCCATATCGCCGATGCCACAGTTGGCGCCCACTGCCCATGTGGTCTCATACTCGATGCAGGAGACTATTTCCTCGCCGTCCTTGTCGAACCAGGTGTTGGAGCACTGGATGACACAGCCAGGGTGGCAGCCGTGGTTGTAAAGCTCCTTGCCGATGCGCTCCTTGTTACCCTCGAAGATGGCCTCGCCGGAGGTGGCAGCGGCACCCTCGAATCGGCCCTCGCGGAAGTTGCGGGTGGGATAGGCGCCGGCCTCGTTGATGATGTTGACCAGAATCGCCGTGCCATAGGTGTTTAGGCCGCCCTTGGGCTTGGTGATGTCGTGTGTGCGCAATGCGTTCAACATCTTCTTGCGACCCTGGTTGAATAGTTCCTTATCGGCGATTTCCACGCCGGGCGCGTCGGCGTCATCGACGATGATGAATTTGAGCCCCTTGCTGCCCATCACCGCGCCGAGGCCGCCGCGGCCGGAGTAGCGGCTGGGACGGTTCTCCGTATCGTTGAAGCTGATGCCGGAGTTTGCGTATTTCTTCTCGCCCGCTATGCCGATGGTGGCCATGCCCACGCCGTCGCCGAAGCGCTCGAAGATGGAGGGTGACATTTCGTAGAGGCCGCGGTCGGCGTACTCATCGGCCTCGAAGAACTCGGCTCCATCCTTGGTGATATGCAGGCCCCACCAACCATTGTCCTCGGGATGGCCCTCGATGACAATGGCCTTGAGCCCTAGCTTGGCGACTTGCTGGGACCATTTTGTGCCGGCATTCGATTCCTTGATCGTGCCGGTGAGGGGTGACTTGCCGCCCACGGATATCCGGCCAGAGGTAGGGGCGACGGTGCCGGTGAGAAGTCCGGGGGCAAAGACCAGTTTGTTGTTGGGCCCCAGAGGGTGACAGGTGGGATCCACTTCATCATAGATCATAGTGGATGTCAGGCCGCGACCTGCGAGGTGTTGGTATTCCTCGGGGACATCCTCGTAGGTGGTGGTGCGGTCGGTCATATTGACGCGAAGGATTTTGGCCATTTTCAGTACCTCCTTAAAGGTTTATGTATGGGAAAGGGTTAAGTGGGGATAATTTACCACCCTGCTCCCTCTGGATTGCCAGATCCAGCGGAAGCGGCGCAGGTAGACTATTTATTTCCATGTCCCGTGTGAGCCGAAAAAAAAACAAAAAAGGAGGCCACCTGGTCGATTTCGGCCAGGAAGTGCCTCCTTTGCAATCATGGCGGGCGCGAGAATTGCTCCTCGCACCTTTTCGCTCGTTCGTCCCCGGGGGGCGAAGCGAGTCGGAAGGTTATTGACTTTTTAACAATCTTGGTGCAGAACGAGAGAGGGAATTAACTGCTTTATACAATAAATTTTAGTTTCTGTCAACCTGTGAACCTTCAAGACCTGACAGGTTTTACGATGCTGTTGTAAACCTGTCAGGTCTAATGTTACTTATGTCTCTTCATCTGTCTTTTCGGCTGTTTCTTCGCTTTCCAATCCTTTGCGGAATTCTCGGATGCCTTCTCCTAGCTCGCGACCGATTTTCGAGAGTCGCCCTACGCCGAAGAGTAGCACCACGATTACCAGGATGATGATCAATTCCCATGGGCCAAGTTGTGAAAACATTTTTATTCCTCCTTTGTGTTTGTTGAATTATAGCACATCTTCCTCTATCTTCAACTGACTTGCCTTTCTTGAACGTCAATGTTAGACTTATGACACTAATTTCAAGGGGAGGTTCTTTCATGGCGGTTCAGGCTTTGTACAGGAAATGGCGCCCGCAATCCTTCGATGAAGTTGTGGGACAGGAGCACGTCGTTCGCACTTTGCGAAATGCCATCATCTCCGGACGCATCCATCACGCTTATCTCTTCGCCGGGCCGCGTGGGACGGGCAAGACTACCACGGCGCGTCTTTTGGCGAAGGCGGTCAATTGTCTGGCTCCAGAAGAGGAGCAGCGACCCTGCAATGAGTGCGCCATCTGCCGGGCGATCAATGAGGGCCGGCTGCTCGATCTGATCGAGATCGATGCGGCCTCCAACACGGGAGTCGACGATGTGCGGGATCTGCGGGAGCGGGTTGGCTTCCGTCCCAACGAGGCGCGTTACAAGGTTTATGTCATCGACGAGGTGCATATGCTTTCTAACGCTGCCTTCAACGCTTTGCTCAAGACCTTGGAGGAGCCTCCTGAGCATGCCATATTCGTCTTGGCGACCACTGAGCCACACAAAATCCCGGCCACGGTAGTGTCGCGCTGCCAGCGCTTCGAGTTCCGTCGCATTCCCGCTGGCCGGATCATCGAGCGCCTGGAGTGGATGGCCCAACGGGAGCATATCCAGATAGATAAACAGGCCCTGACCTTGATCGCTCGTCATGCGACCGGCAGCATGCGGGATGCTGAGAGCTTGCTGGACCAGCTCGCTTCTTATAATGATGGTCGGATCACAGTCGAGGAGATGCAGGCCGCGCTGGGGACGGGGACGGATGAGACCATAGTGGAAATCGCCGAGTCGTTGGCTTACGGAGATGTCTCTCGCGGCTTGAGCGCCATCAATTCCGCTGTTGATAAGGGTACTGCTCCACGCCAGCTCGCGCGACAGATCGTCGAGCACTTGCGGACCTTGTTGCTCCTGCGCCTGGAATCCGGCATACTTCCCCCCTATGTTCTGGAAGAGCAGAGGCCAAAACTGGAGGAGCGAGCCTCGAATTTTTCGCGTGGAGCGTTGACCCAGGCGGTGCGTCTTTTCAATCAAGCCGCCTCCGAAGCTCAGCGGGGATGGCAGCCACAGTTGCCTTTGGAGATGGCCTTCATCGAGGCCATCCTATCATCCGAGCCAGAACCTCCCAAGCGCCAAGCCGCGACGACGGGCGCTACTGCGAGGGTCGCGCCTAAAGCCAAAACTGAGGCCGCCGGGCCTGAAGTAGAATCGAAATCGACGGCCAGGAAGGAAAAGGTTCGGGAAACTGAGCCCGTCTATTCAGAAACCTCATCGCTTGAGGGCTCCTTGAATTTGGATGTGTTGCGGAGGAATTGGTCCAATTTTATGGACGCCTTGCGTCCACGAGACCTATCGCTGGAGGCTTTGGTGCGTTCCTGTCAGCCGGTGGATATTGAGGATGACGTGGTGGTATTGGGATTTAGTCATCAGTTCCATCGCCGCATGGTCGAGGAGGATCAGAAGAGAAGGATTGTGGAGGACGTACTCAGTGAGTTGTTTGGTCAACGGTGCCGCGTGCGCTGCGTGATGAGACAAAGGGAGGCGGATAATTCACCTGGCGAACCGGGTGAAGGGGATATGCAAGTTAGCGAGGCGGCTGGAGAGAAACGCTATGCCTCCACTGATCCCGTCGTGCGCACGGCAGTGGATGAACTGGGCGCAAGAGTAGTGAAATACTAACACACAACGGCAGCTTCATGCTCGCCGGATTAATAGTTTGCAATCTGCAATTCAGCAAAAGGAGGTTAGATTGATGAAGAGAAAAGGTAGACGAGGGAGAGTGCCGAGCAGTTCCACACAGCCACCGGTAAGCAGCAAGTCGAGCCAGCTTCAGCAAATACAAAACTTGCAGCAAGAAATGCTGGAGGCTCAGGAGGAAATCGCCGAGATGACGGTCACTGCGACGGCCGGCGGAGGCGCCGTAATCGCCGTTGTCACCGGAGATAAGCGCTTGCAATCCCTCACCATCGTGCCGGAAGTGGTGGACCCCGAGGATATCGAGATGTTGCAGGACCTCGTCCTTGCCGCCGTCAATGAGGGAATGGAGCAAATCGACCAGACCACGGCAGAGCGTATGGAAAGCTTGACCGCTGGCCTTGGCGTCCCCGGTTTGCTTTAGGTGAGCTGTGGTACATTCGCCCTCTGCAGCGGTTCCCGCCTCGGTGACCAAGCTCATCGAGGAACTGGCTGAGTTGCCCGGTATCGGTCGTAAGACCGCTGCTCGGTTGACCTATTTTCTGCTGCGCGGCCGATCTGATCTGGCCACGCGGCTGGCCGAGGCTTTGCGCGAACTCACCGAGAGAACGCGCTTCTGCTCCATCTGTTACACTATCACCGAGGAGGATCCCTGTCCCGTATGCGCCGATGAGAGCCGGGATCATAGCGTCATTTGTGTGGTGGAGGAGCCCCTCGATGTTCTGGCGATTGAGGAAGCCGGTGTTTACAATGGAGTATACCACGTCTTGCACGGTGTATTAGCCCCCTCAGAGGGCATGTTCGTCGAGGACTTGCGCATTAGGGAATTGATGGCCCGTATCCGAGAGGGTGGCGTGGATGAGGTGATTCTCGCTACCAACCCCACCAGCGAGGGCGATTGGACCGCATCTTATCTGCTCACTCAATTGCGTGAACTGGGAGTGCATATCACCCGTCTGGGACGTGGATTGCCGATGGGAGGGGACTTGGAATACACCGACGCAGTGACGCTCACCCGCGCACTGGAAGGCCGGGAGGAGATTTAATTTCCCCTGGTCGGAGAGGCGCTATGACCCACTGCCCCAGTTGCGGACGTCACGTCGAAGGACGCGAAGCTTGCCCTCACTGCGGCGCCCATCTGGAGGGGCGCATTTCCATTCGCTTAGTAAAAATATGCGCTCTTCTGTTTACCACTTTGAGCCTCGCTGTATTATGGTTTGTCGCCATCCGCACAGAAGTGCCGAAAATCTCCATCGGCCAGGCCCGTGCGACCACAAATCTGGCCTACGTGCGCGTCGAGGGGCGATGCTCCCGCACACCCTCCTATGACCCTGAGAGTGACTATCTCGCCTTCTGGATTTCGGATGGAACCGGTGAGCTTTACGTCACGGCCTATCGCGCCGAGGCGCGAGAGCTTCTCGACCAAGGGCGCGTGCCCGCCCTGGGCGATTGGGTTGAGGTGGCCGGTACATTGCGCATACGAGAGGACTTTCGTTCACTCACGCTGAACGTGCCCGATCAATTGAAGATTTCGCGGCCTGAACCGGTGGAGCGCTCCATCGGTTCTATCACGTCGGAGGATCGATACCGGCGCGTGCGGGTGAGGGGGCGCGTGAGCGAGATTTACAGTCCCTACGATGGCTTGACATTGATTGAGCTTAGCGATGGTCACAGGACTGTCCCAATTGTGGTGGAGGATGACCTGATCGCGCTTAGCTCGGAGAGCCGTGACGCGGAGCTTGCGCTGACGCCGGGCCAGTCGGTCGCGGTGACGGCGACTGTGTCCCTCTACGAGGGTAAGCCACAACTCGTGCCGGCTTCCATCGCCGACATCGTCCCGCTCATAGAGCCGCTCGCAGAGCCGCTCCAGGAAGAGCTCCCCATCACGAGCATCGGCGATTTGACGGCGATAGATGTGGGCCGATTGGTCACCGTGCGTGGTCTCATCGGTGCAGTGGATCATTTCTCCGCTGGCGTCAAATACAGATTGGATGATGACAGCGGGGCCATCATTCTGCTCCTCTGGCAGGAAGTCTACGACGCGCTCCCCAACTCCGAGGCATTGGCGCCGGGCGTGCAAGTCGAGGTAACCGGTCGCATCGAAGAGTATCGTGGAGATCTGGAGATCATTCCAGAGACGGATGGTGTGCGCGTTGTAGAATGAAGTCGAAATTTAGAGCCAGGATGGAAAGGAATCGAATGAATTTACCCCAGGTCGTTCACATTCGAGAGATACAGGATGATACGCGCAATATCCGTACCTTTGTGTTGGACGCCGAAGTTCCGGACGCTGAACCTGGTCAGTTCATCATGCTCTGGCTGCCGGGGCTGGACGAAAAACCGCTTGCTATCGCCTGTCCAGACCCGCTAACGCTGACCGTCTCTCGTGTGGGGCCTTTCAGCACCGCCTTGCACGCCCAGAGAGTAGGCAGTCAGGTGGGATGGCGCGGCCCTTATGGCAAAGGCTTCTCCTTGCACGAGGATCGTTCCGCTTTGCTGGTCGCCGGCGGTTATGGTGTAGCTCCCCTCTACTTCCTGGCCAATCGTGCCCTAGAGAGTCAGATTTCCACTTCCGTCGTCCTCGGTGCACGCACCGCGCTCGACCTGCCCTATGTTGAGAGATTCCGCGCGTTGGGTGTGGAACTCATCACCGCCACGGACGATGGTTCGACCGGTCATAGGGGCTATGTCACGGACGCTATTTTGCACTCTGGCGTTTGCAACTCCCATTCCGCGATCTACGCCTGCGGCCCCGAACCTATGCTAGTTGCACTGCATCGCCTGTGCCTGGAGCGCGATATTCCCGGACAGTTTAGCGTGGAGCGGTATATGAAATGCGGCTTTGGCGTCTGTGGTCAATGCGCTCTTGATGATCTGTTGGTGTGCCAGGATGGGCCCGTATTCAACGTGGAGCAATTGGATGGTCGGCGCGATTTTGGATACTTCCAGCATACAGCCACCGGTCGCCGCTTGCCCGTTCGGTGAAGGCATTGTTCTTCTATATCATTGCCCTCGCTCAGAAACAGAAATCTCCTTCAGCGCCTTGGCGACAATTGCCTTAATGCAGCCTGGCGCAAGGCCCGGTGAAGCCAGCTCCATCTCATGTAAAAGGCGCTCGGCCCGTTCCTGGGTTGATTGTTCGCTGGCGGGATGTTGACGTGCTATCTCCAATATCTCCGCCGCTTGCTTCCCTTTCCCCTGTTTGGCAAGCAGAATCGCTAGATTGACTAGGATTTTCAACAACACCGGCACAGTCTGAGTCTGTTTGGCCAGCTTCAGCCCCTCGGCAAAGTAGACTCTGGCCCTCGTGTAGTCGTTCAGAGTGCAAGTGATTTCCCCCAGATTGTTCAAGCAAGCCAAGATGGTCCACTGATCCTCTATCTCGCGCCCAATGGACAACGCTTTTTGACAGTAAGTTAGCGCTTCGTAAGGCGTTCCAAGCGCGTGGGCCACCTCACCCAGATTGCTGAGTGCGATGGCCTGTCCATTCCAATCCCCGATTTTCTGACAAATCTCCAGACTTTCTTGATAATATTGTTGGGCTTGGGCGTGCTCTCCGACGACGTGCAGCACTGTGCCCAGATTGTTCAGATGGACGGCGGTGCTGTAAGGGTCTTCGAGTTCGCGGCTCAGCTTGACGCATTCCTCGAATAGAGCCTGAGCCTCGTTGTACTCCCCACGATGACTGGTCACATCGCCCAGCGTGTTGAGCGCGGACATAATCAGCCGCTGATCGCCGCTTGCGCGAGCTGCTCCCAAACTCTCATTGAGCAGAGCTTCTGCTCGATCCACGTGTCCGATGCGGTATCTGGCCACACCCAGCAGGAAAAGTGAGGAGGCTTCTCCACGATGATCTCCAATCTGTCTGGAGAGAGCGAGGCTTTTTTGAGCCAATTGCTCTGTTCGCTCATATTGGCTTTGCTTGCGGGCCAAATCGGCCAAAGTGATCAGACAGAAGACGCGCTCGCTCTCCATTCCCAGGCGCTCGGAAACCTCCAGGCTTTCTTCCAGGCAAGCTCTGGTTTCCTGATAGCGCCCGAGAGGGAGATGTAGCGCTCCCTGGCGTGCTCTGACTTTACTAGTCACGCTCTCTAGTTGCTCCTCTGAATTCCAGCGCTCTATCGCTTGACCGAACAGCTTAACGCCTTCTTGGAATCGACCTTGAGATTCGAAGAAACAATACAGGCTTTCCACACTCCGTTCTATCTCACTAGCGTGACCTTGGGTTATGGCCAGCAGCCAAGCTTGACGCGCATTTTCGATCTCCAAGGAGAGCTCTATGAGGGCTTGTTTCTGTCCCGCGCCTTTCAGTCGTTCCTCTTGTCCCTCCAGGAAAGCGGTGAAGTAATGTGAATGTCTACTTTGTGTTTCTAGGTAAGCATCTTGATCGGCTTTTAGCTTTTCTTCGGCGTATTGCTTGAGCACTTTATGCATATCATAACGGGCAGATGAGACGCTGTGGATCAGGGACTTGTCCAGCAGAGCCGACAGCATAGACGGAGTCGCCCCGGTGACCGCGGCTGCCGATTCCCGCTGAAAACCTCCCCTAAAAACGGACAGTTGCGCGAAAAGTTCCTTCTCCGCCTCCGAGAGCAATTCCCAGGAATGCTCAAACGCGGCCCGGATGCTGCGGTGACGTTTGGGCACATTGCGCAGGTGAGTGGTCAATATATCAAGGTTACGCTCGACCTCGAGCGCGATCTCCTTGCAGGAGTGCACACGCAACCATGCCGCGGCCAACTCGATGCCCAATGGTATGCCTTCCACCAACTGGCAGATGCGTGTGATGGAGGCTAGCTCCGCTTCGTCGAACGAGGAACGCTGGATCATCCGCAGAGCGCATTGCTGGAATAAAGTTATTGCGCTATAGGATGTCCCATCCTTTGCGCTCTCTTTTTGGGGATAGGTTAATCCTTTGACCTCGTAAATCCATTCCTCTTGCACATTCAGCCGCTCCCGTGAGGTGACCAGAATGGTCAGCCGGGGTGCTTGCTGAAGGATACGGGTCAGCAAGGCGCTTCCTTCCAGGATATGCTCCAGGCCATCCAACACCAGCAATATCTCCTTCTCGCGGAGATAGCTCAGGAGTTGTCCTTCGTGGGTTAGACCTTTTTGGAAAGGAAAATCGAGTGCGTCTGCTATCGTGGGGGCGAGCAAGCTGGATGAAATGACGGGAGCTAGCGGTACAAAGATGATGCCGTGGGTGAAAGTCCCGATGTGATCTGTCGCTGCTTGGAGTGCCAGGCGAGTCTTTCCGATGCCACCTGGCCCTATGAGGGTCACCATCCGGCAGTCTGGATTTGCCAGCAGTTCAGCTAACTCCACGAGGTCTGTTTCCCTGCCTACGAAAGGCGTGGTTGGGAGAGGCAAATTTGTTGGTTTGCAAATTTGTAGCTCTGCAAGTGCTCGCTGACTCTTTGATGAACTTATTTGCTCGTACAGCGATTTGGTCTCTTCCATCGGCTCGACACCCAGTTCCTCGCCCAGAGACTGACAGCATACTTCATACTGGGCCAGCGCCATGCTGCGCTTCCCATCGAGGGCCAGCAACCGCATCAACTGGCGGTGCGCTTCCTCGCGCCATGGCTCCAGTTTCACCTGGAGCCAGGCATATTCCTGCGCTCGCTCATAATCGCCGCGTCGTTCATGGTAGTTGGTCAAGTGCTGGAGGATTTTCACTGCCTTGCGCTGGAGCCATTCCCGCTCCAAGGTGGCCCATTCCTCAAATGCGCCGCTGTCTCCCAGGAAAAACTGTTCCAGAAAACGGCCCTGGTACAGTTCGGCCATCCGCTCCATACGTCGGATGCAAGGAAGACAGCTCTCTACCCCGCGATGGTGGTGGTTTCGACTCAATGCGGCAAGGGTCTTGAATGCTTTGACATCCAGCCAGTGGTCGCTTTGGGTGTTGAATTGGATCGTCTGGCGGCTGACGAGCAAGAGGGGAGCTTGGTTATCATCATCGCCGATGGCCTGGCGGAGATAGGAGAGCGCTTGGCGCAGGTTATGGCGCGCCTTGCGCTGAGGCTCGTCGGGCCACAGCAGTCCAGCTAATGCGTCCCGGCGGTGAGGGTAGTCCGCCTCGACAACTAGATAAGCCAGCAAAGCGCGAGCCTTGTCGGTGGCAAAATCGGTGACCGGTTCGCTGTCCAAGGTGACCTGGAAAGCTCCCAGCAAAGAGATAGAAAGTCGAGACATTGGTGGTTTGTGAGTGAGGAAAAAAGCAATCGGCAATCGGCAAAGCAAGGGCGATTATACCGCCTTTTGATAGTACGAGCAAAAAGCTACCCTCTCCGAGGTGTACTTTTGACGTTTTTCTGACGATAGCAGGATAAAATTAAAAAGTGGAGGGTATTGGTATGCGACGAGAAGAACAACTGTATCTATCCTACCTGCTCCGCTTGTGGCAGACCAGCGACGGCGAAAAGCAAATTTGGCGGGCCTCGCTGGAAAGCCCGGGCGCTGGAGAGCGTTGGGGCTTTGCCAGCTTGGAGGATCTGTTTGAATTTTTGCA
>CAZDYW010000065.1:8016-10344 GCA_964509655.1 uncultured Anaerolineales bacterium | reverse complement strand
CTAACATATCCGTGGCAGCAGTTCGCCCAGCGGCATATCCACCACGCGCCGCCCGCCGATGCCGGTGCGGGCCAGCACCATCCCCGGATGCTCCGCTGTGACGACGCCGATGCGGACCGCCTCTTTCCCCAGTGGATGTTCTCGCAGCGAGGCCAGCGCTGCTTCTTCCTCCTCTGGCGGGACGAAGGCGATCAGCTTACCCTCGTTGGCCACGGTCAGCGGGTCGAAGCCCAGCATCTCGCAGGCGGCCTCCACAGCCGGGCGCACCGGTACTGCCGTCTCCTCAATCTCGACGCCAACCTGTGATGTGTCCGCCAGCTCGTTCAGCGCCGCCGCCAGCCCGCCCCGCGTAGGATCGCGCAGGCAATGGGTGTGTGGCGCTGCCACGAGCAGATCCTCCACCATCCCGTTTAGCGCCGCGCTGTCCGAAACCAGCTCCGTCTCGAAGGCCAAGCCCTCCCGTTTGCTGAGCACCGCGATACCGTGGTCGCCGATGGGGCCGTTGATGAGCACCACGTCACCCGGTCGCGCCCGGTCGGGGCCGACCTCGACATCGTCCAGTACCAGCCCCACACCGGCGGTGTTGATGTAGATACCGTCGCCGTAGCCCTGCTCGACCACCTTCGTGTCGCCTGCCACGATTTGCACGTGGGCCTCACGGGCGGCTTCCGCCATCGAGCGCACCACGCGCTCCAGCAGGTCCATCTCCAGCCCCTCCTCCAGGATGAATCCGGCGGTGAGCCAGAGCGGGCGGGCGCCGCCCATCGCCACATCGTTGACCGTGCCATGCACGGCCAGCGAGCCGATGTCCCCACCGGGGAAGATGAGCGGGCGCACTGTGAAGGAATCGGTCGAGATTGCGAGTTGCAAGTTTGCAGGTTCGCGAGTGACAAGTTTTATCACGGTGGAATCGGCCATCTGGCGCAGGTGGGGATTATCCAGCGGGGCAGCGAAGACCTCGCGTATCAAGTCGTTCATCATCTTGCCGCCAGCGCCGTGGGCCATGCGGACGACATTCTCTCGGTTCGTTTGTTTCATAAGCGTTTCACTTTCGGTAATTAAGACCTATCAACTCTATCCTCAACCTGCAACCTGCAACCTGCAACTCAGCCTTATCGTTTGCCGTAGCGGTAGTAGGCCGCGCACGCTCCCTCCGCGCTGACCATGCAGGGGCCGATGGGGTGCTGCGGCGTGCAAGCTTTGGCGAAAAGCGGGCAATCGGTGGGCGCGAGCACGCCACGCAGGATGTCACCGCAGCGACAGCCGGGGGGCTCGCGGGCCGGCTCCACCTCGACCGGGAAGGCGCGGGCGGCGTCGAAGCGGCTGAACTCATCCCGCAGCCGCAGTCCGCTGGCGGGCACCATGCCCAGCCCGCGCCATTCGACGGCGGCGATCTCGAAGACCTGCTCCAACGCCTTTCGGGCGGCCAAGTTCCCCTCCGGCCTGACGCTGCGTGCATAGGCGTTGTCCACGCCCGGCCGCTCATCCTCGGCCATCTCCACCAGCGCCAGCACCGCCCGCAGAATGTCCAGCGGCTCGAAGCCTGCGACTGCGCAGGGCATGTTGTACACTTCCGGCAAGAAGCGCCATGCGTTGGAGCCGATGATGGTGGTCACGTGGCCGGGGCCGATGACGCCATCCAGCGCCACCGCGCCCGAATCGAGAATGGCGCAGGTGGCCGGTGGCGTCAGCTTGTGGGTGCTGAAGACGAAGAAGTTCTCGATTCCCTCCGCCTTCGCGCTCAGCACTGCCGAGGCGACCATCGGCGCGGTGGTCTCGAAGCCCACGCCGAGGAAGATCACGGGGTGCTCTGGATTCTGGCGGGCGATCTCCAGCGCATCCAGCGGGGAATAGATCACGCGCACGTCGGCCCCCTCGGCCTTGGCCTGGGCCAAATTTCTCCCGCCCTGTTGGGGGGGAGCAGAGGGGGGGGGACTGCCCGGCACGCGGATCATGTCGCCGAAGGTAGCCAGGATGGCGTTCGGAGTCTGCGCCAGCGCGATGGCGTGATCCAGATCGGTGGCCGAGGTGACGCAGACCGGGCAGCCCGGCCCAGAGCGCAGCTCCACGGTCGGCGGCAGCAGGTCTGGAATGCCGAAGCGGAGGATGGCGTGCGTGTGCCCGCCGCAGAACTCCATCAGCCGGAGCGAGCGGGTGGAACGTTCGCGGATCGCCTTGGATACAGCGCGTGCGGCGTGTGGATCGCGGAATCGATTGCTCGGTTTGTTAATCGTAGTATCTGTCATGACGTGTGAGTCTACAGCAAAATTGGCAATGGTGCAACCTCTGTCACCCTCACCCTAACCCTCTCCCTCTAGAGGGAGAGGG
>CAZDYW010000065.1:0-7916 GCA_964509655.1 uncultured Anaerolineales bacterium | reverse complement strand
GGGGGAATACGGCCTTTTGACTTTTCAAACACCTGATGTTATCATACTCAAAGCTATTATGCATAAACTCCTGCCCTGTTTATGGCCGAGATGGATGTCATTTCCCCTTGCCCCCGCTATCTCGGTAAGTGAAATTTCCCCGCAATGTGTGATCAAAAGCCAGAATGTTTTATTGATATAAAGTTAGGAGGGCAGTGATGAATGAACAGAAGATAAACCTGAACACCGCCGCCATCGAGGAACTGACCCAACTCTCCGGCATTGGCTCAGCGTTGGCCGAGCGCATCATCGATTATCGCGAGAGTGTCCATCCCTTCGAGGAACCGATTGAGATCACGGCTGTGCCCGGTGTCAGCGAGAGGATGTATCGCGCCATCGCCGACCGGGTGACCGTCGCGCCGCCTGATGAAGGGGCTGAGGCTGAGGTTGAGGATAAGGCTGAGGAAGAGGTCGAGGCGGTTCCGGAGGAAGATCTGGCCGCAGCCGCGCTCCCGGCCCCGGCGGAGGAAGAGGCTTCGCAGGAGGAACAGGAGGAGCAAGAGGAAGAAGAGCCTCCCGCTGAAGCTGATCAAGCCCCGGCTGAGACGGCGCCCACCCCACCGCCACCGCGCGTTACTCAAAGGAGAGGGCGCTTTTCTTGGCTTTGGGCGGCGCTATTGGGCGGCGTGTTGGGAATGATCTTCACGCTGCTCGTTCTCTCCGGCATCAACGGCTCACTCGACATGAGGCACAGCCGCGCTCTCCTGGAAGTCGATAGCCAGATGGAAAGTCTCGCCTCGGATATAGAATCGTTACAGAGCGATGCTGATGGCTTGCGGCAGCGCCTCGACAGCATGGAGGGGCTGAGCGCCCGTATGAAAGAGGCCGAAGAGGCAGTGAGCGACTTGAACGAGGAGACGGCAGACCTCGCCGAGCGGACGGGCACATTGAATGAGGAGTTGACCGCCGTCTCGGATGATCTGGCCCTCGTCTCAGATGAATTGGCCGAGATGGAGTCCCAAATAGGGCAGGTGGAGGACTTCTTCCAGCAGCTCCAGCTTTTGCTCAGCGATTCCTTCGGCCCAGTGGAAGTGACGCCGACGCTGACAGTGACGCCGACATTGACCCCCACGGTGCCTACGCCAACCCCTTGGGTTACACCGACGCCCAGTCAGTGAGATCATCATAAGGAGTGAGCGATGACAGAACAACAGCCGCAGTCAACAGGCCGCGCTTTTTTGCGCAGTATAGGGGACTTTTTGCGTTTCCTGCTCCGTTTCCTCTTCGTCTTGGTGATGGGCGTTCTCTTGGCGATGGGGCTTTACTACGGCGTGCCCTGGCTCTATCGCAACATGGTGCAGCCGGTGCAGGAGAATACCAGCCGCATCTCCGTCATAGAGCAGCGGATGGACCTTGAGGAAGAGCGCCTACAGGAGGAGAACCGTAAGCTCAAGGAGCGCATCGTCACGCTGGAGACGGAGCTTTCCCAGTTGCAGGAGGATGTCTCCGTCCAAGAGCAAGATCAGCAGGCGCTGGAGGAGCAAGACCGGCAAATCGAGGAGCGCGTCTCCCAGCTTGAGGGCGATCTGGATTCTCAGCAGCAAAGCGTGGAGAGCTTACGGGCCGAGCTGGAGGGCGCCATCGCGGAGGTCAGCGAGCAGGCCACGGAAACTCAGGAGCAATTAGCCGAGGTCACAGCCGAGCTCGATCTCCATGCGCAGGATACTGAGGAGCGATTGGACGAGCTTGAGGGGCGGCTGGCCCTTCTCCAGGCGGCCCAGGATCTGCTGAAGATTCGACTCTTGCTGCTGGAGGAGAATCCACGCTTGGCTCGCGATGCGGTCACTTTGACGCTGGGCCATCTGGATCGGGCCATCGCGCTCATGCCCGCGCAGGCGGAGACGCTGAAGGGTTTGCAAGAGCGCACAGCGGCGCTTGATGAACTGATCAACACCAACTCCTATCGTGTGCGCCCCGATCTGGAATCACTGTGGGCCGACTTGATGGATCTGGTGCTGCCGTTGGCCTTCTCTGCGCAGACTACTTCCCCTCTCCCTACCCCCACGCCGTAAATGATAGGTATGAAACTTGGAAATAAATAACTTACCTGCCTCGCTCCCGCTGGATTGCCAAATCCAGCGGGGGTGGTTTGGATTGCCAAATCCAAGCCGAGCAAAAAGAGATGTATTATTTCTTTCTAAATCCCTATCCTCTCAATACTTTGGGGCCAAGCAGGCCCGGCTCCCACGCCCGGCAATCTACCGGCATAGGAGCCGCCTCCGCTATGACTCCCCCGATTTATTGAGAGGATACAATGATGGCTTGTCTGGTCAGAAGATAGGGCGATGGCAGAACAGGACTTCTTGAGCGAGATTCGCTTCAGTCGTGGTCTTGGCCTGTGGCAAGTGGTCTCCCGCGGCCTGGGGGTGATGGTAGTCCTTGCCATCTTCGTCCTTATGGGCGACACCGTGGCCACGGTCGGGCCGCTGGCTCCTTTGACCTATCTCCTGGCTGCGCTGCTCCTGCTGATCAACACCCTGGGCTACGTCGAGCTGGTCATGAGCATCCCCGCTTCCCATCTGGAAGGTGGGCAAAGCAGAAAGCGCCTCGGCGGGGCCTACGTCCAGATCCACGAATCCCAGGGTGGATGGTTAGCTTTCCTCACCGGTTGGCTCCTCATCTTGGCCGGCCTAGGCGTCTGCGCATTGCTGGCCCAGGGTTTCGCCCTCCAAGTTACCACTCTGCTGCGCGATCACCTCAGACTAACGCTTCCCACTTGGCCCTGGGCCGCGATTCTGGTGATCGTCTCGGCCCTCAACAGCGGGCTGGGCACCCAGGGAAGGCGCCATGGCCAGGTCATCCTCCTGTTGGTGACCATCTTCCTGGGATTCGCATTGTTGGGCATTCCCCAGATCAAGTTGGAACACTACGCGATAACGCGCTCCGACTGGGAGCAGATGCTGCCACTGCTGATGGTCCCCTTCGTGGGCGTGGAGGTCGTGGCCAGCCTCCAAGGGGATATGCGTCGGCGGGCGCAGGACGCTCCCCGCGCACTGCTGCTGACGCCGCTGCTATCCGCCCTGCTCGGAGCGCTGATCGTAGCGGTGACCGTGGGCGTGGTGGGAGCCAGGACACTGGCCGGTTCCTCGGTCCCCTTGGCCTGGTTGGGTTCGCGGGTGATTGGAGGCGCGGGGCGGCCTTTTATCCTGATCACCGGCGCTTTCGGCCTGACCCTTGCCTTTGGCAGCGCCTTTACGCTCCTCACGCGGCAAATTTATCGCATGAGCAAGGATGGCTACTGGCCGGCCCCGCTGCGGCGGATACACCCGCGCTTCGGCACGCCGATCTGGACCATTCTGTTAGTTGCTCTGCTCTTGTTGCCGCTGATTCTGCTGCCCGGCGATTTTCTCAGCCGCCTTTCGGGGGTGCTCTACCTGCTGGTTCTCATGGGTGTCAACTTCGCCCTGCTCCGCCAACCGCAGACCGACTTCTCCACTTTCACTCTGCCCTTTCACCCCTGGGTACCGGGCCTGGCGCTGGTTCTGGACCTGTTCGTGCTCCCCCTGAGCGAGCCACTTTATCTGTTCGGCGCGGGCGGATGTCTGGCTCTGGGAATTTTGATCTATCTGCTCTACGCGCGAGGCCGCCACGTGGCGGCCCAGAAGGGCCTCACCGTCTTCAAACCGCCCTCCGAGGAGCGGGCCGAGGTTAATTATCGTATCCTGGTTCCCATCTCCAACCCGGCCACGGCGGACACGCTCTTGCGACTGGCCGGTGTGCTGGCCCGTCAGCAGGAGGGAGAGGTGCTGGCCTTGCAGGTGGTGACCGTGCCCGATCAGGTGCCCTTGGAGGAGGGGCGTCCTCGCGCAGTGGCCGGTCGGGTGCTGCTGGAGCGAGCCTTGGGCCAGGCGCAGGAGGAGGACTTCGCTCTGCAGACGATGACGCGCGTGGCCCATAACGTGGCCGTCGGTATCCTGGACACAGCCCGCGAGGAGAAGGTGGATCTGATCCTGCTGGGTTGGCGGGGCTACACGCGCTCCGCCGGTGCGTCGATGGGGCCCATCATCGACGCCGTCATCCGCAACGCGCCTTGCGACGTCACCATCGCCAAGGGAGATGAATGGATGGGCGCCCAGAAAATCCTGGTGCCCACCGCAGGCGGCCCGAACGCCCCCATCGCGGCTTGGCTGGCCTGGCTGCTCTCCGAGGCCTACGGCTCGCAGGTGACGGCGCTATATGTCCAATTGGGGCGGGCCACGCCGCAGCGGATGGAGGAGAACCGGCGCCTCATCGCCAAGACATTGAAAGGGTTGGAGTTCAGCCATCCCCCCGACCAGAAGATAGTAGTCGCCGACAGCGTCGTCGATGGCATCGTCCGAGAGGCGAAGGGCTATGACCTGGTGCTGCTGGGCGCTTCTGAGGAAGGGCTGTTCGACCAGTTCGCCTTCGGCTCCATCCCCCAGCAAATCGCCGCGCGGTCTCCCAGAACCGCCGTCATGGTCAAGCGCTACGGTGGCCCGACCGAACTCTGGGGCCGCAAACTGGCCCGCAGCCTATTGCGCTTGCTTCCTCGGCTGAATGTCGAGGAGCAACTGGAGTTGCGCGAGACGATGCGGGACAGTGCGCGGCCGGGCGTCAATTATTTCGTGCTCATTGTCCTCTCCTGCATCATCGCTACGCTGGGGCTGCTGCTGGACAGTCCGGCGGTGGTCATCGGTGCCATGCTGGTCGCCCCCTTGATGTCGCCCATAATGGGATTTTCCCTGGGGATGGTGCTGGGGGACGTGCGGCTGATTCGTCTCTCCATCGAAGCGGTCTTCAAGGGCGTGGCCTTGGCCATCGTCATCGCGGTCTTCACCGGCATCCTCTCTCCGTTCCAGGAACTGACCGGCGAGATCATGGCTCGCACACAGCCAACCTTGCTCGATCTGGTGGTGGCCTTGGCCTCCGGGATGGCCGGGGCCTATGCACTGGCCCGCAAGGAGGTGGGCGCCGCTCTGCCTGGCGTGGCCATCGCCGCCGCGCTGATGCCTCCCCTCGGCGTGGTGGGCCTGGGGCTGTCGCTGGGTGAGCCGCAGGTAGTCGGTGGCGCATTTCTGCTCTTTGTCACCAACATCGCCGCCATCAGCCTGGCCGGGGTGCTCGTCTTTATGGTATTGGGAGTGCGCCCGCAGACCTGGCTGCCGGAGACACGTCGGCGCATACAGCGCAGCTTGATGGGCTTCGCGCTCTTGCTCTTGGTGATCGCCATCCCGTTGGGCGTCATTATGGGCAGCGTCGTGCGCGATACGGCCCAGCAGCGAGCCATTCATGACGTGCTGCAAGAGCAGATAGCCGCCCAAGATCGGGAAATGGTCGATTTCGAGTATCGGGTGGAAGAAGATGGGTTGGTCGTGATCGTCACTGTACGTTCAGTTCAGACCATAGACCGGGAAGAAGTCGAGGATATGGCCTCGGCGCTGCGCGGGCAGTTGGATCAACCGGTGACTTTAGAAGTAGTCACGCTGCCCGTCGTCCGTTCAAGAGAGTAATGCGCTTGGCGTGCCACAACCGCCGGGTGCTTCAGTAAAGGAGAAAAAACTATGCACCAGAGTAAATCATCCGACGAAACGCACGGCCTGGTACGCGAGCTGGGCCTGAAAGAGGGAATCGCAATCGGGTTGGGCACCATGGTTGGAGCGGGCATTTTCGTGCTCTCCGCCATGGCTGCCGAGCGGGTCGGCCCGGCTTCCGCCATCTCCTACACCCTGGCGGGCACCATCTGCCTGCTGATCTCCTTCGTCATCTCGGAGCTGGCGACCGGGATGCCCAAGGCGGGGGGCAGCTATACCTTCATCACCGAGGCGCTGGGACCGCTGGCCGGTTCAATCGTCGGGCCGGGCAACTGGCTGGGGCTGACCTTCGCTGCTGGCTTCTATCTGCTCGCCTGCGGAGAATACCTGGCGATGATCATCCCCTTGCCGCCGCGCGTGGCCTCCCTTGTGGTTGGGGTTCTTTTCACCTGGATGAACTACCGGGGCGCCAAGATCACCGGAAGCGTGCAGAACGTGGTGGTGGTGATCTTGCTCGTCATCCTGGTCGCCTTCATCGGAGTTGGTGTCTTCAACATCGATCCGGGGCTGTATCAGCCCTTCGCGCCCACCGGCTGGGGGGCCGTGGTGGGCGTCATCGGCCTGATCATCGTTTCCTTCACCGGCTTCGAGAAGATCTCGACCATCTCCGAGGAGATGAAGCGTCCGGGGCGCAACTTGCCCCTGGCCATCGTCGGATCGGTGGTTATCGCCACGCTGCTCTACGCCCTGATCCTCCTGGTGCTGACGGGCATCTTCCCCCGCGTGGGTATCGGGCAGCGGGAAGCGCCGCTGGTGGAGGCTGCCGGTCACATCGCCGGGCCTTTGGGGACGGGAGTGATGTTGGCTGCCGGAATCCTGGCCACCCTCTCATCGGCCAACGCGGCCATCATGGCCTCCTCCCGCATCAACTATGGCATGGGGCGTGACGGCGTGCTGCCGGATTGGTTCAGCCACATCCACCCTGAACTCAACACCCCTTCCCATTCCATCATCGCCACTGGCGTCCTCGCCATTCTCCTCTCGCTTACCGGACGGGCCGAGGCGCTGGCGGAGATTTCCAGTGCGCTTTTCATGGTCTCCTATGCCATGCTCTGTCTCTCGGTGATCGTGATGCGCCAGTCTCGCCCCAGTTGGTACCGGCCTGCTTTTCGCGTCCCGCTCTATCCCGTCACGCCGGTGGTGGGCGGATTGCTCTGTCTGGCCGTCATCTTCACTATGGCGCCCGAATCGCGCGCCGCTGGGTTAGGCCTGGTGATTGCCAGTCTGGTCTGGTATCTCGTCTGGGTGCGTCGCCAGGCCAAGGTGACCGGTGAGTTCGCTCCCCTCTGGGAGCGGGAGCGTCCCTTGGAGGGCGTGATCGAGGCCGCACAGGAGGCGGCTCAGGCGGAGAAGCACGAGATCGTCATCCCGCTTTTGGATGGCGCCGATGGTACGCCCCTTCTGAAGCTGGCCGCGGCGCTGGCCCAGGCCGACGACCGCCGGGTGATCATTGCCCTGGAGATGGCACTCGTGCCGCCTCAGACGCCGCTGGCATCGGTGGAGGCGCGGCTCGCCGGGCAAGAGATGGTTCAGGAAGGGTCGCCCCTTTCGCAGATGATCCGGTTGGGCGCGGATCTATGCGTGCCGGTGCGTCCGCTGCGCCGCGCGGCCCACGCCGAGGCCTCCGGCGTCCTGGGCGTGGTCGAGGACCGCTTGACGGTGGAATTGATCCTCCTCGATTGGCGCGCGCCCCTCTCACCCGGCCAGATCTATGGCAGTTCCGGTAAGACCATACTCCAAGAGGCTTGCTGTAACATCGCCGTCCTGCGTGAGCGGGAGCTGGACGATGTGCGACGAGTGCTGGTGCCCGCCGGCGGCGGCCCACATGCCCGGCTAGGGCTGCGCTTGGCGGCCCAGATCGCGAGCAGCGATGAGGCCGAGCTGACCGTCCTGCGCATCGCTCGCCCCTCCGAGGAGTTGAACATGGAGGCGGAAGAACGGGCGCTGGATCATCTGGTGGACGAGGTCCTCGCAAGTTCCGATCCCAGGGTGCAGACCAAGGTCGTGGTGCATGAGGCGGTAGTCAAGGGCATCCTGGAGGAGGCGGAGAGCAAGGACTATGACCTGCTCGTCATCGGCGCCTCCAACGAGTGGGGCGTCAAGAGCCTGCTCGTCGGAGCTGTACCTGACGCCATCGCGGATCAGGCTCCTTGTTCCGTTTTGATGGTGCGTCGTTACGAATCTACCGGCATTTCAACCGTTCGCCGGGTAATGCGCAGCGTGAAAGGTTGGTAACAATTTCCCCTGAGAGCCTGTTTGAATATCCGATTATAGACCTGACAGGTTATCGTTTTTGACTATCAAGTTCGGTAATTAGACGGCCGA
>CAZDYW010000064.1:0-10434 GCA_964509655.1 uncultured Anaerolineales bacterium | reverse complement strand
CATTGCCCGACCGTAACACTTCTGTAACACACCATACTCTTGTCATGCCCTTTCAATTCTGCTATAATCTGAATGGACTTGATAGTAATCTGAGTAAAACGGGTAGGATCTTCCCCTTGTATTTCCACTCTCAGAGAGCCCACAGCGCGGAAGGTCTACTCCAGCTTAACTTCTTGAGTTGCTGAGGAGATGGACCAAATGAGCAAGGCTCGAATTCTTTACGTTGAAGATAACCCTGAGAATCGGCTCTTGGTTAAACGTGTATTAGAAGCAGAGGGTTATACCCTGATAGAGGCGAACGATGGCCCTTCTGGCATAGATATGGCTCAAGAAACATACCCAGATCTAATCCTCTTGGACATCAACTTACCGGAAGTGGATGGGTACGCGCTGGCTCGACAATTTCGAGACATGCCCATTCTGCAAAAAACGCCCATCTTGGCCATGACGGCCAATGTGATGAAAGGAGATCGAGAACGCACTCTCGCGGCCGGCTGTGATGGATACATTCCCAAGCCAATCGATATCGACCGGCTACCGGAGCAAGTTGAAAACGCATTGAAGAAAGGGCGCGAATAGGGGCCGTCATGAGCATAAAACCCCGAGACGCTACCGTCATGGTCGTCGAAGACAACTTTCAAAACTTGATGCTCATCACCCGCTTGCTAGCCTACCTGGGCGTTGAGGACTGTGAGTGGAAAGCTTCCGGCTGGCAGGTGCTGGAGTTCGCAGAATCGCTTCCCCAAATCGACTTGATTCTGATGGACATCTTCCTACCAGAAGCGGATGGCTACGAAGCCCTGGACGCGCTACGCGCACACCCACGCTTCAAGGACACGCTCATCGTTGCCGTAACTGCCGATGCATCGACTGAAAATATGGAACGCGCCCGTCGCGCTGGCTTCGATGGCTTCATCGGCAAGCCACTCGATCCAGATCGCTTCCCTAACCAGATTCGCCGCATCCTCCAAGATGAACCAGTCTGGGAAATAGAATGAACAAGGCGTAGAAGATTGGATGAACAAATATGTCGTCGCCAGAATCAAAAAGCCGATTCCAAGTCCCGACGACGGGGATGCGCGGAGGGCTGGGCAGGACCCTTCTGACCGCCTTCCTCATCCTAGCCATCATACCTCTGAGCGCCCTTAGCTGGTACGCCACACGACGCGAACGGCAAGATATTCAACGCGAGGTTACAGCGAAACTATCCTCCTTGGCCGCTATGACAGAAGTACAGGTCCAACAGTGGGCTGGAGACCGCGCCGCGGACCTGGAGCTTCTGGCAACTTTACCCGCCACCCACGAAAACACATCCGCCCTCACCAATCCCGCGCTCCATTCAGATGACGACGTCGAACAGAACCGCGATGCACTGCGCGATCTGTTGAACGCTCTGCTCAAACAAGATGAGTCCTTCCGCCGCTTAGCCGTGCTCGACAGCACAGGAAAATTGCTGGTCTCCGTCGACACGAGCAACGCTGAGGAACAGATAGAGAGCGAAATGACCAGCCTCCCTCTTAGGTCGAGCACAGCAGGAGATTTTCAATTCATCACTCTCGATCCAGATGCCAGCGTGGGCGCACGCATCACTCAGCCCATCGCCGGGCCAGAGGGCAAGATGGCTGGGTTGTTGATCGGTTGGCTCAACCTGAGCGGTCTGACCGCCAAGCTAGAAGAAGTAAACGGCATCGGGCAAAAGGGTGAAATTTACCTCGTCGATTCCAACGCCTCTGCCCTGCCACTGGGCCAGACAGTCACCAGCCCCGGTATCCAGGCCGCATTCTCAAATGCTCAATCAGATACTGGATCAAATTCTACCAGCGAGGAATACGAGGGGCTCTACAATAATTATGCTGGCGTCCCCGTCATCGGCGTCTATCGTTGGATGCCAGATTTGGAACTAACCCTGGTAGCGGAGCAGCCTCAAGCGGAGGCATTCGCTCCCGCAGATGCCGTCACCGCAGCCATAGTGGGAGCTACGCTCGTGGTCGCCCTGGTCACCGCCATTATCGCCGCCGTAGTGACGCGCCAAATCACCCGTCCGGTTGTTCAGTTGACCGAGTCGGCGGTCAGCATTGCCGAGGGTGATTTAGAGCAACAAGTGCCACTGAGCAATTTCTCCCGCGACGAGATCGGCATTCTGGCCTATGTGTTCAACCGAATGGCGGGGGAGCTCAAGAGCTTGTACGACGATCTGGAGGCCAAGGTCGCCCAGCGGACTGCTCTTTTGCAAAAGGCCAACTACCAGATTCAACGCCGTGCCATCCAATTAGCCGCCACAGTCGACGTCAGCCAAGCGGTCACATCGGTCCTGGAACCGGACCAGCTTTTGCACGAGGTGGTGCGCTTGGTACATGATCGTTTCGCCTACTCCTATGTCGGCATCTATCTGCTGGACGACGAGAAGAATTGCGCGAGGCTCCACGAGGCGATGGGTGGCGGGGAAAAAGTAAAAGCGGTCAAGGCTATCCCCATCCCGATTGAAAATGAAAGCGCGGTCGGAACTGCCGTGCTGACTGGACAACCGCACATCGTCCGCTGGAGCGGAGAAGAGGCATGGTCGAGATTCGCCTCGCCCTACATCCGCTCCGAAGCCGCGCTGCCCCTCAAGCTGGGGGATGAGATCATCGGCGTACTCGATATTCTGGATACGAAGGAGTTAGGCTTCGACGCCGATGAGGTCTCAGTACTGCAAAATGTGGCCAACCAAATTACCATCGCTCTGGAAAACGCCCGCATTTATGAAAAGGAGCGCGAGACGGCCCAGCGGCTACGCGAGACTGAGGAGTTCCGCTCCCGCTTCCTGGCCCACATGAGCCACGAGCTACGCGAGCCTTTGACCAACATCATCGGCTTCTCGCGCTTGATCCTCAAGGGGCTGGACGGGCCTATCAATGAGCAACAACAGCAGGATCTGCACATCATCTATGCCAACAGTCAACACCTGCTGGGGCTGATCAACGACCTACTGGACATATCCCAAATTGAGGCCGGGCTGATGGAGTTGCAATTCCAGGAGCTCGATCTGGCCGAGATGATCAAGAGTGTGATGGCCACCGCGAGCGCACTGGTTCGCGACAAGGATATTGAGTTGCACCAGGAAATCGCGCCGAATTTACCCCTACTCCACGCCGACGCGGCTCGCATCCGACAAGTGCTGCTGCGCCTTTTGAGCAACGCGGCCAAATTCACCGAGGAGGGGCGCATCATCGTGCGGGCATGGACCCAAGACCATTCTGTGATGGTCAGCGTTAGTGACACCGGGGTGGGCATTCAATGTCAAGATCAATGCCGCATCTTCGAGCAGTTCGAACAGGGCACGCTGGAAAATGGCCGTCGCCCCAACGGCGCCGGGCTGGGGCTTGCCTTGAGCAAAGAATTCGTAGAAATGCACGGCGGGGAAATCTGGGTCGAAAGCGAGAGAGGCAAAGGCTCGATCTTCACATTCAGCCTGCCGCTGCGACCTGAAAGGGAAGTAATATGACCACGGTAATTGCCATAGCAAACAGCAAAGGCGGCGTGGCTAAGACCACCACGTGTCTCTCACTGGGAGGCAGCCTGACGGGCGAAGGACAAATGGTCCAGTTGATCGATCTGGATCCACAAGCGCATTTGACTATGTCGCTTGGCGTCGAGCCGGATAAATTGCACCACACAGTGGGCGACGTGCTGCTAGGCCATAGCACCTTAGTCTCCATCAGCCGCGAGACAAAGTTATCCGGCCTGGATCTGGTGCCCGCCAATCAGGAGTTAGTCGTTCTGGATAAGGTGCTCTACCAGCGTCCTCGGTATGAGTATCGATTGAGAGCCGCTATGGAACGGGCACGATTTCATCCCTACGATTTCATCCTCATCGATTGCCCGCCGACGTTCGGGACATTGACGCTCAACGCGCTCACAGCGGCCGATGTGCTCCTCATACCATTGCAATGTGAGTATTACGCCATTCACTCCCTGCGCCATATATTGGAGGTGGCGAAGTTGGTGCGACGCAAGACCAACCCCGAACTCAGCTACCGGCTGCTGGTGACGATGTACGACATGCGCAACAAAGTTCACCCCACGATCCTGGAGCACTTACGGAAAAGCTTCCCCACCGCTCTTCTGGAAACGCTCATCCAGGTGGACACCAAGCTGCGGGAAAGCCCCGCCTTTGCCCAACCGGTCACCGAGTACGCGCCCCGGACCCGCGCCGCCCGGCAATACCGCGCCCTGGCCCAAGAGTTGATGGAGAAGCTGCCTCAAAAGCTACCCAGAGACATCCCCACGAATGGGGAGATGAAAGACATCCCGATGACAGAAGAAGCCCAGGCAGAGGAAGTCACCCACTCCAACGCGACTTTGAATGACCCCGATTCCGACTTTACCTCTATACCTGAGCTCGTGCGTCAGGAAATGACAACGGGAGTTATGAGCCGATGAGTGAAGATCAGTTAGAATATTCCCTCGACGAACTGTTTTCCGACTTCTCGCCTCCTGCACCGGAGGGTCAAGCTGCACCTACGCCAACACCTCCTCCACCGGAAGAGGAGCCAGAGCCACCCGCCCTTATCAAAGAGCCACCGCCGGAGCCAGAACCGGAGCCAGAAATTGAGCAATTTCCCTCGCGGCCTAAGGCCTCAGCCCACGATGACATACGGAATTGGCAACGACAATTGCTCCAAAACTTACTCTACATCAGTTTGGTGGCAGCCACACCGGCGTTCGCAAGCAGCGCCTACAACGCCTATGTGAGCGGCAGGGAAGCTATGATTCCCTTCTGGGCAGGAGCCTACGCCCTCTTGCTCGCGATCACCCTTTGGAAAGGAGCTCCCTATATCTCCCGAGCGGTTCTTCTATTGAGCTTGCTCTATGGTCTGGGCATTCTAGATATGATCGAGTCGGGACGAAGCGGCGACGGGAAGATATTGCTGCTATCCACCCCGCTCCTCGCCGCCATTTTGCTGGGACGCACGGAGGGACTCATAACCCTGATCCTGGCCACATTCGCCCGCACAGCCTTCGGCTGGGCCATTTCCACCGGACAGCTCGTCCCCCTGGCTCAACAGGCGGAATCCGACATACAAGCAAGCTGGTGGTTAAGTAGCTCCCTCGTCTTTCTCGTGCTGGGCGCCGCATTGGTGATGTCACAAAGGTATCTCATTCCCCGGCTCGTCGACGCGCTTAGCCAAAGCCGCGAGTTGGCCCATGAATTGGATAAACACCGCCTGCGCTTGGAAAAACAGGCCCAGACGCTGCAACATCGAGCGACCCAATTGGAAACTAGCGCAGAGGTGAGCCGAGCGCTCACGTCCATCCTGGAGATCGATCTCTTATTGCAAAAAGCCGTGAACTTGATTGAAGAGCGCTTCGATTGGTATTTCGTGAGTATCTTCCTGCTCGACGAAAGCGGTGAGTGGGCCGTATTGCGAGCCGGAACGGGAGAGATTGGCACCAAGTTACTGGCTGAGGGTTTGCGACTGAAAATCTCAGAAAGCAGCGGGGTTGGCTGGACGGCGAGAAAGCGCCGTCCGCGCGTGGTCTTGGACGTGGAAGAGGATGAGATCTACCATCCCCACCCGCTCCTCTCCCACACAGCATCGGAGGCGACCCTACCACTAATCATCGGAAGACAAATCATGGGTGTGCTGGACGTCCAATCCAAGGAGTTGAACGCCTTCGATAAGACCGACATACAAATGCTCCAAAGCCTAGCGGATCAGATCGCCGTAGCCATCCAGAACGCCCAGCGCGTTTCGGACGAAGCCTCCTTGTTGGAGATGTCCAGCCCGCTATATCGCGTCAGCCGCCTACTGACATCGGCATCGACCACCAACGAAGTAGCTGATGCCATCATTGAAGCTGTGGCCCAGACAGAGGCAGATGGGTGCGTGGTGGTAGAATTCGAATACTCGCCCCAGGAGGAAATCAGGGCGCTGTTGTATCATGGCGTCTGGCGCAGAGATCGCGCCCCTCGCTTCCGCGCCGGGATGCGACTCCCTATCTCAGACAGCCCCTTCCCTACAGAACTGGTGAGCCGCTTCCGCATCGTCAACAACGTCGACCAAGATCAAACATTGCCCACAAGCGCGCGGGCGGTCTTCGAGGCGACCGAAGTCGGGGCGCTGGTCAACATCCCGCTGCGCTCCAGGGGAAAGGTCACGGGCCAGGTCGTTATCCTACGAGCGGCCCCGGCTGTTTTCTCCGATTCTTCCCTGCGCCTCTATGAAGCCGTCAGCGATCAAGCGTCGGTAGCGATGGAGCGAGCGCGGCTACTGGAGGACGCCCAACGTCGAGCGAAGCAGGAGCACTTGATCGGCGAGATAACGGCTCGCATGCGCGAGCCGCTGGATATGGAGCGTATGCTAAAAACCGCCGTGCAGGAGATACGCCACTCCATGGAGCTCCCAGCCTTGACGATCCGCTTGGCAACACCGACCGAGGACAAGCAAGGCGACAATGGCAAATCGGAGACGTAGCTGCTCCGGCACCTGGTTTGAGCCGGTCGAGTAATAGATACGGAAAGGCAACCCATGCTAAAAAAATTGATCACAGTCATCACGTCATCACTGCTCCTGGGATTACTGGTCGCTTGCGCGAGCCCGACGCCGGAGCCGGATGAGATCACGGTCCAACTTAGTTGGTTCCACACCGCCGAGTTCGCTGGCTTTTACACCGCCGATCAACTGGGATATTACGCAGAGGAAAACCTGATCGTGAATTTGAAGCCGGGAGGCCCGGAGGTGAATGCGATAGAAAAAGTGGTGTCCGGTGAAGCACAATTCGGCATCACTGGCGGCGACGGCATCATCCGCGCTAGCGTCGATGAACATGATTTAATGGCTGTCGCCAGCATCTTCCGTAAGAACCCGCTGGTAGTTATGGCACTTGCAGAAAGCGACATAGGACGTCCGAAAGACCTAGTCGGTAAGACCGTGGGCGTCATCTCGACCGATATGGACACCAGTTGGGATATTCAGTTCCTGGGGATGCTGAATAACCTGGACATAGACCCAGACAGTATGATCTTCGTACCGATCCAGGATTTTAATGGCGCCAACGAACTAACCTCCGGCCGGATGGACGCCGCCAGTGGCTTATTTTCTACCAACGAGCCAGTACAGGCCCGCTTGGACGGGGTCGAAGTCTCCTTGATGTTCTACAACAACTATGGCGTCGCTATCTACATCAACACCATCTTCACCACCAGCGAAATGGTACGCGAGCGCCCTGATCTAGTTGAGCGCTTTGTGCAGGCAACACTCAAAGGGTATGAGTACGCTATTGAGCACCCGGAGGAAGCCGCCGATTTTTCCCTGGCCTATGACGATACACTAGATATTGAGCTAGCAACTGAATCTATGAAAGCTCAAGTTCCCCTGATCGACACCGGAGACGCTCCCATCGGTTGGATGGATCAGGGAATCTGGCGGGTCACCCACAACACGTTACTGGAACAAGACATAATCACCGCTCCCATAGACATAGACAAGCTGTACACCAATCAATTCGTGGGAGAAGTGACTCAGGAAACCGAAGAGGTCGAGGGTGAGTGAGACTCAAGAGCTTGGAGACATAACCCGGAGGCTATTATGACCGAAGAGGAAAATGTACTAGAGAAAATGAGGAAGAGCAGGCGGGCTTATTCCCCAGACGAGGATAAAGGCCAGCTCTCAAGCCAAGCGGCGGGACTGTTATATGAGGATCGCCTTTCAATAATCCAATGGATCATACGCACCGGAGCGATAGGTGCTGCAATCGCTCTTGCGTTTAACTTGGCTTTCTTCCTTCAAAGTGATGCCTGGCAATTGCTTATCGTAGTAGCAGGCGAGGCACTGGCTATCCTCATCCTCATCCCAGCGAGTATATTGGCACGCAGGGACAAGCTAAACAAGGCCAGCTATTTACTCCTCATCAGCTTATCCATCGCCTTCGGCATCGCCGAATTGGCCCAGGCCGGCATCACGCTCTATCTGACAGTCGGCGGGGTCCTGCTAATGATAGCCATAAGCAGTCTCATTTTCCCACCCCAAACGAAATGGACCATCGCAATTAGCGCAGCTGCGATATACGCCATCTACATTGGATTGGTAAACTGGCTCGAGCCGCTGCCGCGCTATGACATCCAGCGCTTCGAATCCGCCCTATTCATTTTTGTGTTAGCCTTCGTCTCTCTGCTGACTCTGGTAACCCTCTGGCAGGTAGTCCGTGCCTATCAGCGCATCGCGACCATCCGTGCATGGCTGCTTGTCAGCTTCGTGGCAGTGGTACTGCTCACCGTGGTCGCTGTCAGCATCGGGTCTATCCTGACCAGTATGCAGAGCGGGCGCAGGCAAGTTATCAACCAGCTCGAATCGGTAGCCACTCTCAAGGAGGCCGAGATCTATCGCTGGATCACCGATATGAAAAACACCCTGTCCGGCGCCCTACAGCAAGAGCCCGAACACCGTTATGTACAACCCGAGATGGCCCAGGTTATATCGGCGCTGCTGGATGAGCCGCCGGACTCGGAGAATTACCAGGATGCCAAAGCGCTTCTCAAATTCAACTTCGAGCAGTGGGTGAAACAGACTCAGTTATTCGAAGCCGTGTTCCTCATGGGGCCGGAAGGACAGGTGCTCATATCCACCGACCCCGAGATGGAGGGGCAGATCCACATCCACGAGCCCTACTTCCTGAAGGGCACTGCAGCTTCTTACGTGCATCCGCCTTCTTACTCCCCGTCCCTAAACCGAGTGACTGTTATGACCTCTCGACCCGTGATAGGAGAATACGGGCGCTTGCTGGGGGTGGTAGCCGGCCGCGCCAGTATAGGAACCTTGAGCAGAATTATGGGCGAGCGCACCGGGCTAGGCGAGACCGGTGAGACCTACCTGGTCGGCATCAATAACGCCCTGTTGACAGCCTCCCGTTTCGTAAAAAGGGATCTCTATGTCCGCTCGGAGGCAGCTAACACAGCGATAGATGAGAAAACCAACGGATCGGGGAGCTATGATGATTATCGCGGCGTGCCAGTGATCGGCGTCTACCATTGGCTCCCTGAGCTGCAGGTGGCCCTGATAGCGGAGCAGGATCAGGTCGAGGCACTGAGCATTCTCTACCGAACAGTGCGTATCAACGTGGCCATAGCCGTGGTCGCATTGGCTTTCGCCGGTGCCATCTCGCTGTTGGTATCCCGCAGCATCGGCGACCCATTGAACAATCTGGCCGAGACCGCGTCACAGATCGCAGAAGGTGACCTGGAGCGCACCGCGCAAGTGGATCGGAGGGACGAGATTGGCACGCTGGCCCAGGCATTCAATCAGATGACGGCCCAGTTGCGAGAACTCATCGGCGGCCTGGAGCAGCGCGTGGCAGAGCGAACTCGCGACCTGGAGGTGCGTTCAGCATACCTGGAGGCCTCGGCCGAGGTCGGTCATGCTGCCTCCTCCATCCTGGACATCGAGAAGCTGATCCAGGAGGTGGTTGATCTAATCCGCGAACGCTTTGGGCTCTACTACGTTGGGCTCTTTCTCCTGGACGAAACAGGTGAATGGGCCGTGCTCCGAGCTGGCACGGGGAAAGCGGGCCAGGAGATGCTTGCCCAAGAGCACAAGCTGAGAGTGGGTGGCGAATCTATGATCGGCCAGTGTGTGGCACAGGGCAGGGCGCTGATTGCTCTGGACGTCGGAGATGAGGCCGTTCGCTTTGACAACCCTTTCTTGCCAGATACCCGCTCGGAGGGAGCCTTGCCCCTGCGCTCGCGCGGGCGGACCTTCGGCGCTATCACTGTCCAAAGCGCCATCTCGGCAGCCTTCGACGAGGACACTATCACCGTGCTGGAAACTATGGCGGATCAGGTAGCGGTTGCGCTGGACAACGCTTACCTGTTCGCCGAAGCTCAAGAAGCGCTGGAAGCGACGCAACGCGCCTACGGCGAGTTGAGCCGCCGGGCCTGGGTCGAACTGCTCCAGGAGCAACCCGACATCGGGTACCACATCGATGAGTATGGCATCAGCAGTGCCGAGGATGTTCTGGCCCCAGAGATGGAACAAGCACTAAAAGAGGGCAAAACGGTGCTGAAAGAGGGCAATGGACAAGATAAGGACTCGCGCTATTCCCTGACAGTGCCCATCAAAGTGCGCGATAACGTGATTGGCGTACTGGACACCTACAAGCAAGATTACAAAGGGAATTGGACGCATGAGGAGATCACTTTGCTGGAAGCCCTGGCGGAGCGGCTGGGGTCTTCCCTGGAAAGCGCAAGGCTCTACCGAGAGACACAACGCCGCGCCACGGAGGAGCAGTTGCTCAGCGAAGTCACCACCCACTTGCGCGAGACGCTGGACGTGGACAAGGTGCTCCAAACGGCCGCCAACGAACTGCGCGAGGTCTTCGACCTGGAAGAGGCCGAGGTGCGCATCGCGCTGCCGGATTTGCAAGTTGAGAATGAAGAATAAAGAATGATGAATGGTG
>CAZDYW010000063.1:0-10590 GCA_964509655.1 uncultured Anaerolineales bacterium | reverse complement strand
CAACACCGGATCTTCAGGCCGGTGTGTGAGCACCCCAAGGAGGCCTATCTTGACTCGACCACCTATCGATCAGCAAATTACCTTCCTCTACACCCGCGACTTGGAGGAGACGGCCCACTTTTACGAGGAGGTGCTGGGCCTTGAGATGGCGCTCGATCAGGGGGACTGTCGCATCTACCGGGTCAGCGGCGACGGCTACCTCGGCTTCTGCCGGCGGGCGGAAGCGCCAGAGGAGCCGGTTGGTATCATCCTGACGCTCGCCACGACGGAAGTGGATCGCTGGTACGATCACGTGCAAAAACAGGGAGTGCGCTTCGAGAAGCCGCCGACGCTCAATCCCGATTACAACATCTATCACTGCTTTCTGCGCGACCCCAACGGTTATTTGATTGAGATTCAGCGCTTCCTCGACCCGGCGTGGGACGAGCCGCCCGAACACACCACTTGATTTAACGCCCGTTTATGTTAGGATTAAACTATGATGAATAAGCGCTTTGAGGAAGTTGAACATACCGCCGACATCGCCATCCACGTCTGGGGGCGTGACCTGGCCGAGCTTTTCGCCAACGCGGCCTACGGTATGGCCTGCCAGTTGACCGATCCCGCCGAGGTAGAAGTGGAGACGGAGTATCGGCTCGACATAGAGGCTGACGACACCGAGATATTGCTCGTCAACTGGCTGAGCGAGCTGCTCTACCTGGAGGAAAGAGACGCTCACATTTTCACCGAGTTTGAAATGCTTGAAGTCGCTCCGACCCATCTGCGAGCTATCGCGCGCGGTGGACAAGCAGAGGAGCATTACGGTCACATCAAAGCCGTCACGTTCAGCGAGATGGAAATAGTACAAAGCGACGAAGGCTACGAAACGACCATTGTATTCGACGTCTGATAAGAAGGAGGAAAAAATGGCCAAAAAAGACTTTCGCCGCATAGACACGTACACTTGGGAACTTCCGAAAGATTTTCGGAGCGACATGCGAGTCCCTGTGCGACTTTTCGCCGACGCGGAGCTTTTCGACGCCGCGTTTGGCGACCGCACCGTGGAACAGCTGATCAACACTTCGACTTTGCCCGGCGTCGTCAATTATGCTATGGCGATGCCCGATTTCCACCAGGGCTATGGCTTCCCCATCGGGGGCGTAGCGGCGATGGACACGGAGAGTGGAGTGATCTCCCCTGGAGGAGTTGGTTATGACATTAACTGTGGCGTGCGATTACTTGGCACCCACCTGGACTGGGACGAGATCGATCCGCACCGCGAGGAGCTGATGACTGCGCTGTATCGATCCTGCCCTAGCGGTTTGGGCGGCGATGGGCGCGTGCGCGTCTCCCCCCAGGAGCTGAATGATCTGCTAACCGACGGGGCGAGCTGGGCGTTGAAGAAGGGCCTGGCGCGACGGAAGGATGTGGAGCACACGGAGGAGCACGGACGCCTCCCCGGCGCCGATCCCAGTAAGGTGAGCAGGCGGGCCAAGGAGCGTGGGCTCTCCCAGGTCGGTTCGCTGGGATCGGGCAACCATTTCTTGGAGTTGGACGTGATCACTGAAATCTACGACACCGAGGCAGCCGAGGCTTTCGGCCTGTGGACGGGCCAGATCGTGGTGCAGATTCACTGCGGTTCGCGCGGCTTCGGACACCAGGTCTGTGACGATTATGTCAAGAGCCTCCAATCGGCAGTGCGCAAGTATGACATCCGCTTGCCCAACCGCCAGTTGGTCTGCGCTCCCCTCGACTCCCCTGAGGGCCGTGACTACTACGGCGCGATGGCCTGCGCGGTCAACTACGCCTTCGTCAACCGGCAAGTGCTGGCGATGGGGGCACGCGAGGCCTTCGAGCGCACGCTGGCAGGCAAGGTCGATGACTTCGATCTTTTCCAGGTCTACGACGTGGCTCACAATATCGCTAAGTTCGAGGAGCACGAGGTGAACGGGCAGACGAAAAAACTCTGCGTTCATCGCAAGGGGGCCACGCGCTGCTTCCCGCCCGGCCACGAGGGTGTGCCCGCTGACTATCGGGAAGTAGGTCAACCGGTGCTGGTACCCGGCTCGATGGGGACTGAATCCTACGTGCTGGTGGGCCAGCAGAAGGCGATGGAGCTGACCTTCGGCTCCACGTGTCACGGCGCCGGGCGCACGATGAGCCGCACGCAGGCTCGCAAGAAGGTCTGGGGGCACGATCTGCGGGATGAGTTGGAGAAAAGGGGTATCGCAGTGCGGGCCAGCAGCATGAAGGGTCTGGCCGAGGAAGCACCGCTAGCTTACAAAGATGTCAACCACGTTGTGGAGACGGTGCATGGCCTGGGTATCGCGCACAAGGTGGCCCGGCTGGAGCCGCTAGGGGTGATCAAAGGATAGGAAGTAGGTTGCAAGTTGCAGGTTGCAAGTTGCAAGAGGACTGCTGGAACGACACGCTCGACATGAGTCGGGCGTGTCGTTTTATTTTTGCTCCTTACGGGCGTACGCGGTGAACAGATCGCCCAGATTGATCGGCACGGCCAGGCTGCGCAATCCCAACCGCTCTGCCTGGGGGAGCTGGGATATCTTATTCACCAGCCATTCGGCGGGCCGGCCCACCAGGGGCATCAAAGCGCTCAAGCGGCTCATCAGGTAGCCGAGGCGGAGATAGCGCCCCTGGGGCTTATCGCTGATGACGCGGAACCCGCATTTTTCCAACATCTGGCCCAAGGTGCGCCGCGAGAAGTAGTAGATGTGCATCTCCATCAGCCAGGGCCAACGCGGCCCCATCAGCCGGGCGAAGAGGCTGTCGATGTCGATGGTATGCACCACGACCAGGCCGCCGGGTTTGAGCAAGCGATGGGCATGTTGGAGCGTGCTCATCGGATCGGTGACGTGCTCAATCACGTCCCACATCGTCACGACGTCGAAGTATGACTCCGGCAAGTCGGCTGTCTCCAGTGTTCCTTGCACCACATTGATGCCTCGTGCTTGCGCCCGTTCCACCGCCCAGCGCGAAGGCTCCATGCCCCAGGCATCCCAGCCGTGTTGGGCCGCTATCTCGACGAAGACGCCCACATAGGCGCCCACATCCAGCAGTGGCCGACCATCCGGAGGACCGGTGAGCCGCTCCAGGGGATTCAAGTGATGCTCGAAGGTCAACACGCGGCCTTCGCGCTCCTCGACGTAGAGGGGGTCCTCGACGGCCTGATAGGAATTAATGATGTCGCTGCTATCCGGGCGGGGATCGGTGTAGACGAGGCCGCACTGCTGGCATTGGACGATGGTGTGATGGTAGCCGTATCCGCTGCTGGTGCAACGAAAGGCCTGCCAGTTGCCGCCTTGCTGGCCGATGGTGCTAGGATAACGTACAATAGCGTCATCGGCGCCGCATAAGTTACAGCGTATGTGCTCCATCAAACAGGCTCCCTTGTCAAGCGTCCCCAGAAGAGGCGCATCACCGTCCACACGGCCTTGATGATTTCGTCCTGAGAGATTTTAGAGGCTCCCAGGCGGCGATTTTCGAATATGATGGGCACTTCTCCCACCCGCCAGCCGTGCCGCTGCACGCGGTGGAGCATTTCGACGAGAAAGGAATAGCCATCGGCCTGGATCTCGTCCAAGCCGACCTCATTCAGCACTTCGCGCCGGTAGCAGCGAAAGCCTGCCGTCGTATCGTGTGCGTGTAGGCTCAACAGAATGCGGGCGAAGGCGTTAGCTCCCCAACTGAGCATCTTGCGCATAAAAGTACAGCCACTGGTCCCCCCGCCCGGCACGTAGCGTGAGCCGATGACCAAATCGTAGCCCTGATCGATCTTGGTCACCATGTCGGGAATGTAGCGTGGGTTGTGGGAAAAATCGGCGTCCATCGTGCAGATGAGATCGGCATCTCCGGCCAGGGCATGTTTGAAGCCCGCGATGTGGGCTGTGCCCAGCCCCAGCTTGCCGGCGCGGTGAACTACGTCCATACGTCCATTGCTCTTGAGCGCCAATTGGTCGGCGATGTCTCCGGTGCCATCGGGAGAATTATCGTCCACGACAATAACCTCGGCCCTCAAGGGCAAGGCGAGCAGTTGCGTGACCAGCCTTTCGATGTTTTCCCTTTCATTGTAAGTGGGAATGATAATTGTAACTTGCAAAATTCCTCCGTGTTTCACTTGACGCCCGCACCGGCTAGATACGGGTCAATTTCGACCTGACAGGTTTTGCAAAACTTCTGTAAACCTGTCAGGTCTATAACGAGCTGCTAGCTGAATCTCAGCCGCGTTCCACCTACACCTCCTCGCCGAATCGCGAGCTATAACGCAGGAAGATCGCGTAGCCCATCACCAACACGATTACGACGGTAACAGCGGTACGGAGCAGAAAATCGAGGCCGGTCGGTGCGCCCCAGTAGAGCAGATCGCGATAGGAAGCAATGATAGAGGCCATCGGATTGAGGCGACGCAGCCAGAGTTGAGCGTTGAAAGTAATGCCCAGGAGTGTGGCTTCCTGCGGGACCCTTTTGATGGGATAAACCACAGGGGTGAGGAAAAACCAGGCTTGCATGAGCACGCCCAGGATGTGCCTGGTATCGCGGTAGAATACATTCAAGGTGGATAGCATAAGAGTCAAGCCCAGCGCGAATATCACCTGGAGCAGGATAGTGATAGGCAACAGTAGCACCCACCAGCTAAATTTCATCCCCAACACCAGTGCCAGGATGAAGAAAACGGGCAAGGCCACCAGAAAGTTGACCAAGCTGGACAGCACGATGGAGATGGGAAGTATTTCGCGGGGGAAATATACCTTGTTGATCAGATGGGCGTTTGAGACAACGCTGCCCGCGCCTTGTATAATCGCTTCGGAGAAGAAGCCCCAGGGCAAGGTACCACAAAGTAGGAAGACGGGATAAAGCTCAATGTCTCTGTTGCGCAGGAAAAGGGTGAAAAAGATGGTGTATACTATCATCATCAGCAAGGGGCTGATCCAGGACCAAGCGACGCCCAACACTGAGTTCTTGTAACGCACCTTTAGGTCTCGGACGATGAGGTTGCGGATCAAGTCACGATACTGCCAAAGTTCTTGTAAACGACGGGTCATGTTTCATAATCCTAGATTGGTTCAATCTCTAAGATTGGACCAATCTGCTATTGAGAAGCGTGCGGTAAACCTTCAAAAGGTGCTGACCGGATCGATCCCACGAGAAGTGGCGGGCCACTCGTTTCCGCAGCTTTTGTCCCAGTTCAACGCGCTTCCGGGGATCGGTCAAAAGCGCTGCAATGGCATCGGCCAACGCGACAGGATCTCCTCTCGGCTCAGCGTACACTCCTAATGTGCCCAGGTATTCCCGACTGACGGGCGTGTCGAAGGCGACCGTGGGCAGCCCCATCGCCATATAGTTGAGGATCTTACCGGCTCCCTCCGTGGTGGAAAGCTTGGGGGCGACAGCGATATCGCCCAATGCCAGATGGGCCGGTGCTTCCTCGTAAGGCACCTTGCCGGTGAAGGTGATGTTATCCGCCACGCCCAGCTCAGCCGCCATCTGTCTGTAATTGGAGACGCCGGGGAAGCCCATAATCAGGAAATGGAAATCCAGGCCGCGCCGCTTGAGAATGCGTGCAGCTCGTACCAGATGTGGCGTGCCCTGGTAGTCGGCCAAGAGGCCCAGGTAGACGATGAGGGGGCAGTTGGGCTGAATGCCCAGAGCCGCCCGCCGTTTAGCCACCTCGTCGCCACTGATCACATCGGGGCTGAAGAAGTCCAGGTTGACGCAGTCCGGCAGCGGGTAAACTCGGCGCCCATCACAGTCGAAGTCCCGCTCCAGCATGTGAGCGGCCATCTGGGTACTGGTGACAATCGCATCGGGAAGATGGGCGATCCGCAGCTCCAACAATCGCGCCCAGCGGTACCACGGCCCATCGGGGTCGAGAAAGTGATGATCCACCATCTCGCCCGTCATGCTGCCCTGGAAGTCAGCTACAAGGGGCACGCCCCGGATGCGGCTCAGCAGGTAGCCGATGAGGGCACCCTCGTGCAGATGTCCGTGCACCAGGTCGAAGCGGTGTCGCAAGACTGTCCTCAGCCCGGTCCAGACCAGAAATACATCGAAGGCGATTTTGTGCAAGGAGGAACCGACTTCGTAGTCGGCGCGCCAAGGAGTGGGACGGGTGCGTATGATTTTCAGATCGGGGAGGTCGCGGCCCAAATAGTAGGTGATGATAGTCACCTGGTGGCCAAACTTCTGGAGTACTCTTGCCTCCTCCAGAATGCGCACATGGCAGCCGTAATCCAGGAAAAAGGATGTCGGGGCGACCATCAAGATACGATATGACTCGGTCAAGGTCTCTTTTGATCGGGGGCCAGGCAAGATGGCTCGTGTTTCGGACTAGGATTCCTGAGAGCTCTTCGGGTCACCCCGCAGTCGATCTGCCAGACCCCCGAAGAGCAAGCGTCCTAGCTGCTGCCCAGCTTTCGGCACATCGTCCTCGCTGATGGCGTCTGTCTCAACCCACATTCCACGCTTGCGCTCGTCGATCCATTGCTTCCGCTTTTCAACTGCTGCGGCGAAAGTTGATTCCAGTTCCTCCTCATCCCCCTGGGCCAACAAATCGCGCAGATAGATCAGCTCTTCGATCAAGACATCAAGTCGACGCTTGGCATTTTCGCGGTTAAAGAAAAGGGCGTGGCGGCGCTCGTAGGCCCCGCCAGTAGCCTCCGTGGCGGCGACAAAACGTCGATCGGCGAACTTGCGCATCTCCTGCCAGCCGGGAGTGCCCATCGTGGCCCGCAATAGGGCAATGGTCGAGAGATCGAGCAGCTCGGCGATACCGGCCTGTAGTCCATCGTGTTCGGTGACGTCTATGAAAAATGGATGAGCGTCAAGCGAAAGCGCTAATTCAGCGAAAGTCTCAATCACTGTGCCAGAGACGTTTGGCGAAGGAGTGAGACAGTAGAGCGCTTCCTTGAGCAGCTTGGCACCGGCGGCGTCCAGTTCGTTCAGCGGATCCAGGCCGACGATGGCCGGGTTGGGGATGAGGTGACCGCCGACGAAGGAGATGTGCTGAGGCAAAAGCTCATTGGCCCAACGCATCACGGGCATCTTGAGACGCGCTGTGTCTGTGACTAAGCATCCGGGGGCGAGGTGTGGTGCGATGGCGGCAAATGTGTCGTGGATTTCATCTACTGGTTTGGATACGATAACGAGATCAACTTCCTCACAAGCCGGCCCTGGCTCGCGTTCCACTTTGTCAAAGGCTTCTCGTGCATGCGCCAGGTCGGCCTTTACGGCGTTATCGTCGTAGCCCACAATCTCCGGCGGATCGCTCAGCGCTTTCAGCCCCAAGGCGATGGATACACTGATGCAATCAGTACCGATGACCGCGACTCTTTTAAGGCTCATCAAAACATTCCTCCATCTTGCAAAAGTTAGTTCGCCCTGTCGGCGGCTTGCAGCAGAGCTAATAATCGATCTTCTTCAGTGAGCTTCTCAGTATGAGGCGCCATCAACTCTTCTTGATGGCGCCGGATCAAGGCAACGGTGAGATACGAACAGCCTGCTTGTTCTGCCCACCTTGCTCCTACCTCTGGATGGTGCGCATAGATGACGAGAGCACGCTGCCAACCGCGAGGTTCTCTTTCAATCAAGCGAGCCCAAAGACGTGGCGCGAAACGCTCCAAAAGTACAAAAATTGCCCGTCGCCACGGTGGCAACCAAGCGGATGCCTTGCCCACGTCGTGCAATAGCGCTGCCGCCAGCAGGTTGGGGTCTGTGTATCCTGACCGATAGAGCGCGTCATGAACCGCCAAAGCGTGGATCTGATCCTGGATAGTTTGTCGATGGAACAGTATCCGCGCTTCGGGTGTCAAGACTTGGATCGCCCGCTCGATCTCCTCGCGCGAGGCCAACCGTGGCGCTATCAGCGCCCGCATAAACTGCCCTACGCGGTAACGAATGGCTTTCGTCGTCCTGTTGATCAATACCACAACAACAAGCGAGCCAGAAAGTTAAGCGCAGGATAAAAGATCAAGCTGAACAGACCCAATCGAGAGAAAAAGAACAGGAAAAACATCAATCCCAGCCCACCGAATTGCTCTAGCTGATCCATAAAGTGGGCCCAACTCGGGGGCAGCAGCCAGGCCAGAATGCGAGAGCCATCAAGGGGGGGGATGGGGATCAGATTAAAGAGCATCAGGCCCAGGTTGATCGCTATGAACTGGATGAGGATGCTCTGCATAGTGATGGCGAAATTCCCACCACCGCTTAGCCAACCCAACCGAAACGGGATCGCGGCCAACATAGCCATGACCAAGTTGGAAATAGGCCCTGCTGCGCTGACCAATGCCCAACTGGCACGCATATTCCCGCGCAATCGATGGCGAGAGACCGGCACTGGTTTCCCCCATCCATATCCGAAGAGAAATAGCATAATCGTACCCATTGGATCGATGTGGGCAAGCGGGTTGAGCGTCAAGCGCCCCTGCAAAGAGGCGGTGTCATCCCCAAGTTGATAAGCGGCCCAGGCATGAGCCCATTCATGAACCGGCATGCTGGTAAAGGTCATAATAAGCAAAGCAACGATCCGATCTGGATCAAGCATATTCGATATCAAGATTCTTTCACCTCTCACGATCACTAAAAACTCAAATTTATTATAACACGGTTACCCGAAAGGAGCGAACAACTCTGAGATTCGACGTGAGTTCGAGGGAAAGCTTATTCTGCGCTGTGGGAGGTGATAAAATTCTTCAGGCATATGGTACGTTCGTACTATTGACGGGATTATAAGAATAGGATAGAATAGAGCTACCTCAGGGACGGACAAACCGTCCCCCGATACCTCTAAGAAGGTTGTCGGTGGTTACCCTCCTTTCGCTGTCATAGCCTCCTCAGTTATGGGGAGGCTATGACATTTTTGTATGTCACTCCGGCACGATGATGCGCTTGCAGTTATCACAATATACTAGCTTCCCTTCCCTCAGTTCCCATTCCAAGATCGGCGATAGAGTTACTCCGCAGCCACCACAAGCGCCATCGCGCAAGTTGACCACCACTTGGCCCCTTTTTTGTTCGCGCAAGGAACGGTAAGAGGCCAGAACGGAAGCTTCGATGCTGGACAGCAACTCCGCGCGTTTTTGCTCAATCTCCTCCAGTCGCGCCTGCAACTCTTCCCGCTCGACCTTCAAATCCGCTTGTTGAGTCGACCATCGCGATTCGATTTCATCAAGTTTTCCCTCAGCCTGCTCCTGCGCCGTGTCCGCTTCCTCTCTTTTGATCATTGCATCCAGCAGATCATCCTCCAATTTCCGCCTTCGCCTCTTCAGTGAAGTGACTTCCGCTTGCAGATCGGCCAGTTCCTTGGGGTTATTGACTTTGCCGCTATAAAGGCGCTGCTCAGAGCGTGAGATTCTATCCATAAGCCCCTCGACTTCCAGTTCCAAGTCGTGTTGGCGATGCTTACTCTTTTGGGTCAGACGACGCGCGGTCTCCAAGGCCCGGCGAGCTTGCCGTACCACATCATCTTTTCCTAGCTTAGCCTCCACTTCGGTTAGACGCTGGCTCTTCTGATCATACTCACTGTCCAAACGCTGCAAACGCTGGAGGTTCTCTCCCATTGTCATCAATCGCCCCCTTTTCCAAAGTCAAATGAAGAGAGCCCAACGTCTTTTGCGTTGGGCTCTCATTAGCCTAAGCCTCAAGTTTCCACCTCAGCGTCTGCCGTCGGTGGAGATGCTGAGTCTTGAGCTGGTTGAGGTTCCGTATCCTCGACCGCTTGGGATGGCGCATCACCTCTGGTCCCGAGATGGCGTCCGACCATTAACATCACTCCCCCAGCCACGCAGATGATGGCAAAAAGTTGAGCAGCTGCAATAGGGCCGATCATCCAGGCATCGGGGCGGAGGAACTCGATGAAAAAGCGCCCCACAGGATAGCCGATGATGTATCCCGTGAGGATGTCGCCCTCCAACAGCCAATCGTCAAGCTTGTGAGCAATTACGGCCAACACAACAAAGACCAAGAAGCACCACAGCGACTCATAAAGGAAAGTGGGATGGAAAAGCGTGTCGGGCGGATACTTGCTGAGGTCGTTATAGGGAACGATGCGGTGGAGCGCGTCTATCTTCAGCCCCCAGGGGAGATCGGTAGGTGGCCCGTAAAGCTCCTGGTTGACGAAGTTGCCCCAGCGGCCAATTGCTTGTCCTAAGGCCAGGCCCGGTGCGCCGTAATCTAGCCATTGGAGCGGGCGCAATCCAGCACGCCAGGCATAAATCGCCACCCCCAACGCGCCTCCCAGGATCGCGCCATAGATACCCAGTCCTCCTTGCCAGATGTACAAAATCTCAATCGGATGCTGCCGATAATAACTCCAGCCCACCATGCCGCCTTCGGGATCGGAGAAGACGTGGTAGAGCCGGGCGCCGATGATGCCCAGGATGATGGCTAAAGTGAGCGCGTTCCAGATGTGCTCAGGGTTCTCACCGTCCTGGCTGGCCCGCCAGGCGGCATAAACAGCCCCCAGCAGAACACCGGTGACGATCAAGACACCGTACCAGTGAATACCAAAGTTCGAGGTGATGTGAATGATAATTGGATCAACGGGTGGGTTCATATATTTTCCTCCTTTTGAAAATCGCGCGTGAAATTATACCACAAAGG
>CAZDYW010000062.1:0-10604 GCA_964509655.1 uncultured Anaerolineales bacterium | reverse complement strand
GTTCCTCGTTCTCGTTTTCTCCGTTCGACATCTCTCTCACCTCCCGGCCTTTATGGTCTTAAAATCAATGGTCATTCTAGCATAGTGAAGGTGGCGTGTCAAATATCCTATTTGATACTCGTAGGGGCGGGGCTCCGTACCCGCCCGCGTGCATATTTTGTGCGGGCGCGGAGATAAATAATCTGCACATGCACACACGGGCGGGCACGAGGCCCGCCCCTACAAAAATACCGGGTGTAAGGGCAACCACAAGGGTTGCCCTTGGCGACGAGTTGCCAAAGGGTCGCCCCCACGTGATTTGTTACCGCTTGACACCTTATCACAGAAGTGTAAAATGGCCCTCTGGCTAAGGCACTTTTCCTCTCAATATAATTCAGGAGAAACCACAAATGAACCAACCAAATGTACCCGTCAACCTCTTCGCCCCCGCTGCTTGTATTATCGGCCTGATCGTGGTAGCAGAGCTTTATCTGTGGCTACGGAAACAGAGCACCGGCACAGATCGCATGCAGGAGATCGCGCATTTTATTCAGATGGGAGCTAACGCTTTCCTCCGCCGCGAGTTCATCACCATCGCTCCCTTCGTAGTAGTCCTGGCACTGCTTCTCTTCCTGGTCATGCCCGAAGGAAAGTGGCAAGTCGCCGTGGGATTTGTCTTCGGGGCAGCCTTGTCCATGCTCGCCGTCTACATCGGGATGAACGCCGCCGTGCGGGCCAACGTGCGCACCGCCGAGGCGGCCCGAACCTCGATTGGTAAAGCCCTGACCATCGCTTTCCGTGGCGGCTCCGTCATGGGAATGTCCATCGTCACCCTCAACATGCTGGGAATCGTGTTGCTGATGTGGATCTTCGGCGTGGGGCCGGATCACCCGGAGGGTGTGAGCTTGCTGGTTGGCTTCGGATTCGGGGCCAGCCTCTCTGCACTCTTCTCCCAACTGGGCGGCGGCATCTACACCAAGGCGGCCGACATCGGCGCCGATCTGGTCGGCAAGGTCGAGGCCGGCGTCCCGGAGGATGATCCCCGCAACGCCGCCGTCGTCGCCGACCTGGTGGGCGATAACGTGGGCGATTGCGCCGGTCGTGGCGCCGATCTCTTCGAGTCGGGCGCCGACAACGTGATCACCACCATGATCGTCGCCGCAGCCCCAATCTTCTTCCGCAAATATGGCTGGGCCGGCGTCATGTTCCCCCTCGTGGCACGGGCCATCGGCGTGATAGCCACGATCATCGGCATCGCGCTGGTGCGCGGCAACGAGGACGAAAATCCCACCAGAGCGGTCAACCGTGGCTTCCTGGGCACCGCCTTGGTCTGTCTGGTGCTCTTTTACGTTACAGCACGCTGGATTATGCACGATGTGGGACTCTTTTGGGCCCAGGCTCTGGGTATGCTGGGGGTGCTGTCCATCGTCGTCGTGGTACAGTATTATACCGGCGCCCATCGCAAGCCCGTACACGATGTCGCCCGCCACGCGCAGAGCGGGCCGGCGCTGAATATCCTGGAGGGCCTGGCCTACGGCATGGAGAGCACAGTCTGGGGCCTCTACATTTTAGGCATCATCGTCCTCGCATCCTATCTCATCGGCGGGGGCGGCGTGATCGGCATCTATTATATCGCCGCCGCCACGATGGGCATCAAGGAGATGAAGGGCATCATCATGTCGGGAGATACCTTCGGCCCCATCGTGGATAACGCCGCCGGTATCAGCGAGATGGCCGGCTTGGGCCGGGAAACGCGCGCCGCCGGCGACGCCCTGGACGCCGTGGGCAATGTCACCAAGGCGCTGGCGAAGGGCTACGCCATGGGCGCCGCCACGATGGGTAGCATGGTGATCCTCTTCGCCTATCTCTTCGAGGTGGCGCGACTGGAAAACATCGAGCTAGACAGCATCAGTGACTTCATGGTCAATCTGGTCAATCCAGCCACAGTGACCGGGCTCTTCTTCGGAGTGGCCATGCCCTATCTTTTCTCGGCGCTCACGCTGCGCTCGGTCAACGATGGCGCCTACAAGATGATCGCGGAGGTGCGACGCCAGTTCCGCGAGATTCCAGGGCTGATGTCCGGGGAGACGCCGCCCGATTATGCACGCTGCGTCGACGTGGCAACGGTCAACGCGCTGCGCAAGATGGTGGCGCCCACGCTGGTCTCGATAGTGATCCCGGTACTGGTGGGCTTCACGCTGGGACCTTGGCCCCTGGCGGCCTACTTGATCGGTGTCAAGGCCTCGGCGGCGGCGCTGGCCAGCGCTCAGTTCAACGCCGGTGGGGCCCTCGACAACGCCAAGAAGCTGATTGAGGAGGGTGAGTTCGGCGGCAAGGGCACCGAGGCCCACGCGGCAGCCGTGGTCGGCGACACCTTCGGCGATCCGCTGAAGGACACCGCCGGGCCATCCCTGCACATCTTGGTCAAGATGCAGAATATCATGTCCATTACCCTGCTGCCCTTGTTTGTGGATTATGGGCTGAATTTGTTCCAGTGATTCCCCCTCACCCTAACCCTCTCCCCAGAGGGGAGAGGGAACGAGGCTTGACGAAGACATACCATACAGCTAAAATCTTTGTACGAATCAAGACCGACAGGTTTACAGAAACACAAAACCTGTCAGGTCTACCAGGAGCACAGCGTGAATCGAGACATGTATCTCAACCGAGCTTTACTGGAAATCTATAGCGAGCTGGATCGTGATCGCTTAATGGCCCTCGTCGTGCGCTATGCCCGCGACCAACTCGGCGCCAGGGGCTCCTCCATCTTCCTGCGAGATGACATCACCGGGCGCTATGTCCTGCGCGGCACCACGGGCCTCTTGAAAAGCGCCGATATGCCCAGCGAGCGAGTGGAGTATGAACCCGGAGAGGGATTGACCGGCTGGATCGCCAAGCATGGGCGTTCGCTGCGCATCACCAACGTTCGCGATAAGGAGGAACTGCGGCGCATCGCGGATGACCTGGCCTGGGGCAAGAAATACTCCGAGATCAGCGCCAAACCGGGGCTGGCTTACCTGGGCGTCCCCATCCTCTCCAGGGAGGAAGACGTTGTGTTGGGAGTGCTGCGCGTCTCTGGAAAGAAGAATGGCGGGCTGTTCGACGAGCGGGACGAGGCCCTGTTGAGCGACATCGCCGCGATAGTCAACATCGCCATCGAGAACTCCCAGCGCTATGAGCGCGAAAAGCGCCGCGCCCGCTACTTCCGCCTGCTGCTCGATATCAGCAGCGATCTGGACCCGCGCCGCCCCATCCCGGATATTCTCCACCTCGTGACCGATCAAGTGCGACACGGCTTTCGCACCGAGGGCTGTCTCATTTATTTGCAGACCGAGGAGGATGGGCGGCGCGTGGAACTGCGGGCGGTCAGCGGCCTTCCCGAAGATCTCACCGGTGAGCTGACCTATATGCGGGGCGAGGGCTTGACGGGCCACATCTTCCAGACCGGGGACCCGGTCCAGATACGTGAGGCCGCGGCCCTGGAGCAATGGCACGACCCCCATATTCCCCAAGTGGCCTCACATCTACCCTCCCACGCCTACCGCTCTTTCATCGGCGTCCCCCTGCGCCTGGGCAGCGACGTGCATGGCACGCTGGAGCTGATCAACAAGATCCCCAGCGGCCCCGGCCACCGTGACTGGTTCACCGACGACGATGAGGAATACCTGCTGCTGCTTTCCACCGCCATCTCCGGCGTGCTGGAGGGAGCGCGTTACCTCAAGACCTTGAACGAGGTAGGGGTCAGCGCGATGAGAATGCAGCGTATCGCTTCCTTCGGCACCCTCGCGCAGCGGATACGCCACGAGGCGGCCAATCCGCTGGCCGTCGCCCGGCTGGGAGTGAAGAACCTGCGCAACGATCTGCAAAACCGCCCGCAAACGCCCACCGACCAGGAGTTTATACGGGCGACCACAGGGGGATCGCCCCTACTTGAGCGGCGCCTTGGAGTGATCGAGGATAACTTAGACCTAGTGAGCGGCAAGCTGCTCGATCTGCTCAAGTTCTCGCAGCGCATCGGCTTCGTGCGCTCCACCACCCAATGGAACGATGTGGTGCGCGAAGTCCTGATCTGGCTTTCGGCGGAGCGGCAGCGGCGCGGCGTGGAATTACACGTTTCTTATGGAGAGCTACCGAAGATGTTCATCGAGCCCAACGAACTTTTCGGCGTCCTGGCCACCGCCCTGCGCCTGGCGATGGAGGCCCTGGATGTTTCCGGCGGGCTGATCGAGATAGGGACCGAGTTATCCGCCGACGGGCAGCGCGTGCATACGGAGATACACGCGCCTAAAGCGCCCCAGGCCGATGAGGTCTCTTGCATCCTGGAGCCAGACCCAGGCGCCCCGGAGGAACTCTCGCCGCTCCATTTCGAGTGGGCGCTGGCGCAAGAGACGGTAAGAGTACAGTACGGTGGCGATCTCACGTGGAAGGTTCAAGGAAACGATGTCTATTTCAGACTTGAGCTTCCCCTTGAGCAAAATTGAGGGAAAACAGTGTGACAACAAAACAACAGAAGACGATAATGATCGTGGACGACGAGCCTTTCTTTCGCGAGGAGGCACAAGCCTTTCTCAGCAGTCCCGCCTTTGCCAAGCGCGGCTGGGAGGTAAACGCCGTGCCCGGCGGCGAGGAGGCTCTGGCCCGGCTGGAGCATGCCCCATGCGAAGTTATGTTGCTCGACATCAACATGCCGGGCCTGGACGGAATGGAAGTTCTGCGCTTGATGCAAGAGAAGCATCTGCTGGAGCAGACCTACGTCATTATGCTCAGCGCCTACGGCGTTTACGAAAACGTGATCGCCGCGATGCGCGGAGGGGCCAAGGATTTCGTCAACAAATCGGAACCTTTGGATCAGTGGATCGTGCGCATCGAGCGCGGCTTTGAATGGCAAGAACTGCGCCGCCGCAAACAGCAGGTTGAGGAGGAATTGCGGCTTCTCGCGCGGGAGGTGGGCCACGACATCGGCGGCACGACCTACTTCGTGCTCACTCAGCGCGTGCGAGCGCTGTCCAAGCTGGTGGAAGGCAACCCCGAGGGCGAGCGTTCCATCGAGGTCATCCAGCAGATTCTGGGCCGCATCAAGCGGTTGGCCGATGATCTGGGACACGTGGCCGTGGCCTTGGATAGCAGAGAGGCTTGGCGCTGGGAACCGCTTGACCTGCGCCGCATGTTGGGACGCTTGATCCACGAGTTCAAATATGGTCATCCCAACGTGGAAGTAGTGCAAGATTGGGCAGAAGACCTGCCGCCCGTGCATGGCAGTCGCGCCCAGTTGGAGCGGGCCTTCCACAACCTCTTGACCAACGCCGGACGCGCGATGTCGGTTGAAGGTTCAGACGCCAGCGGAACGCTCGCCGTGCGCACATGGCAAGAGGATGGGGAGTGGGCCGTCGTCGAGATTGAGGATACCGGAATCGGCATTCCGCCGGAGATGCAGGAGAAAATCTTCCGCATCGGATTCACCGACTGGAGAAACGGGAGGAAAGGGAGTGGGCTGGGACTTTACGTCGCCCAGAGAAACATCGAAAATCACGGCGGCAGCGTCAAAATGTCCAGCGAAGTCGGTAAAGGGACCACCGTCACTGTCCACTTGCCCCTCCAGAATTCCTAGATTGGTTCAATCTCAGAGATTGAACCAATCTGTCTACACAATTCATAATTCACAAGGAGGTTGAAAAAATGTCAGCGACAATTTTAGTGATGGACGACGATTTGCTCGCGCTCGAAAGCCTGGAGAGCTACCTGGCGGAGGAAGGCTATGAAGTTTTGTCCGCCAGCAGCGCCCGCGCGGCGGTCGACCGTATGCGAGAGACGAAGGCCGATGTGGCCGTGCTGGATATGAAGATGCCTGAGATGGACGGCTTCCAAGTGGCCGCGATGCTGCGTCAACTGAAACCCGATCTGCAGGTGCTCATCTTCACCGGCTACGCCTCGCTTGAAACCGAGGCCCGTGCTGCGCAATTGGATTTCTACGAATATCTGCCCAAATCAAACTGGTACGATCTGCTGCTGCCGACCATCGAGCAGGTGCTGGAAAATCCAGAGCAGCGTGAGCCCAAGCAGCGCCCCGACGACCTGGAGAAGGCCGCATCCCAGTACGCCGACGAGGGCAAGTGGGAACTGGCGTCCATGGCCCTGGAGCAAGCGGCCCGCATCTCCGAGTTTACCCACCAGTGGGAGAAAGCGTCCCAGCTCTACAATCAGGCCTTCGAGTACATGCAACGCGCTCAGGGCCTCTCGGTGGAGACGCAGCGACTGCGCGAGCTGGCGGAGTGCGCCCAGCGCATCGGCGAGGAGGAGAACGGAGGGGCTGAGTGCTAAGATGAGTGAAAAGAAGACCAACTACGATATCGCGATCATCGGCGCCGGGCCGGGCGGCTACGTGGCCGCCATCCGCGCCGCTCAACTGGGCCTCAAAGTCGCCATAGTCGAAAAAGAGCACCTGGGAGGCGTATGCCTCAACTGGGGCTGCATCCCGACCAAGGCCCTGCTCCGCAACGCCGAGGTCATCTCCCTCCTGGACGAAGGCCGTGAGTTTGGCTTCTCCGTCGAGGGTGTCGAGGTGGACTTCGGCGCCGCCGTGGATCGCAGCCGCAAGGTCTCCAAGCGCTTGGTCAAGGGCGTCGGCCTGCTGATGCGCAAAAACAAGATCGACGTGATCGAAGGTCACGGCGTGCTGAAATCGCCCCACACAGTCGAGGTAGCCTTGAACGAGGGCGGCGAGTACACGCTGGAGGCTGAAAACATCATCATCGCCACCGGCGGCCACGCGCGTACTATCCCCGGCATCGAGCCCGACGGGGAGCGCGTGTTGACCTATCGCGAGGCCATCGTGCTGCGCGAGCTGCCCCGCTCGGTCGTCATCGTCGGGGCCGGCCCGATCGGCATGGAATTCGCCCAGGTCTGGAGCAGCTACGGCGCCGAGGTGACTGTGGTTGAGATGTTGCCCCGCGCCCTGCCGCTGGAGGATGAGGAGATCAGCGCGGAGGTGGAGCGCTCCTTCCGGCGGCAGCGCATCGATCTGCTGACCTCGACGCGCGTGCAGGCCATAGAGACCACCGCCGAGGACGTTAAGGTTGAAGTGGCGGATGACGACGGTGAGCGCGTGCTGGAGGCCGAGCGGGTGCTGATCGCCATCGGCGTGGTCCCCAACAGCGCGGGGCTGGGCCTGGAGGAGCTTGGCGTGGAGATGGAGCGCGGCAACATCCTCATCGACGAGCACATGCGGACCAACGTATTTAGCGCTAGCGGCGGCATCTACGCCATCGGCGATGTGACGGGAAAGCTAGCGCTGGCCCACGTGGCCTCGGCCCAGGGCATCATCGCCGCGGAGACCATCGCGGGCGAGGAGACACGTGCGCTGGACTATGAGGCTATGCCGCGCTGCACCTATTGCAAGCCCCAGGCGGCCAGCTTGGGATTGACCGAGGCCCAGGCGGTCGAGCGCGGGCATGAGGTCGAGGTGGGGAAATTCCCCTTCCGCCCCAACGGCAAGGCGCTGGGGCTAGGCGAGCGTGACGGCTTCGTCAAGATCGTGGCCGATGCGAACAGCCATAAGCTCCTCGGCGCCCATCTGGTCGGCCCGGAGGTGACGGAGTTGCTGCCGGAGCTGGTATTGGCCCAAAACTGGGGGCTGACGCCGGAGAAAATCGCGTACACCGTTCACGCCCATCCCACGCTGAGCGAAGTGGTGATGGAGGCGGCCCACGGTGTGTTCGGTGAGGCGATCCACAAATAGTGGCTGAAGCTAACGGGCGACCACGGAGGGGCGACCCTACTGCGACAAGCTCGGGGCCGGCTCTGGCCTCGGCCATCGATGATTTCCGCCGCGCACGCCGCCAGGCCGTCCTGGAGGAAATCTTCGCCCGCCTGACCGGCAAATCGGTCGATCTGCTCTCCTATGATGAGGTGCGCAGGAAACTGAAGGCGGTCGGCGAGTCGAGGCAGGAGCTGAAAGAGATTCCGCTGGAGGCCATCGTGGGCAGCGTGGGGCGCTACTCCGACTTCACGCGCAGCTTCTTGCCCCGGCGCGATACCGACGCCGAGCGCTGGGCGAAGGTGCGCGTGGCCGTGGGCGGGCTGGTCGGCGTGCCACCCATCGAGGTCTATCAGGTGGGCGAAGCCTACTTCGTGCGCGATGGTAATCATCGCGTCTCCGTGGCCCGCGAGTTGGGCGCGACTCACATCCAGGCCTATGTCTCCAAAGTGCGCTCCAAGGTGGACCTCGCGCCCGACGTGGAGCCCGATGACCTGATCCTGAAGGCGGAGTACACCGAGTTCCTGGAGCACACGCACCTCGACGAGACTCGCCCGGAGGCCGATCTGAATGTCACGGTTCCCGGTCAGTATCAGAAGCTGGAAGAGCACATCGAGGTACACCGCCATTTCATGGGGCTGGAGCAGCAGCGATACATCCCCTACGAGGAGGCGGCCGCTCATTGGTATGATAAAGTTTATCTCCCCGTGGCCTACATCATCCGCAGGCAGGGTTTACTGCGGGATTTCCCCGAACGCACTGAGGCCGATCTTTACCTCTGGCTCGCGGAGCACCATGCCGCGATGCGGGAGGCTCTGGGCTGGGACATCGAGCGCGAGGCAGCCGCCTTCGATCTGGCCTCAAGGTTCAGCGCCCGACCGCAGCGGGTCGCCGCCCGCGTCGGCGAAAAGCTGTTGGATGCGGTGATGCCCGATGAGCTCGAACCCGGCCCGCCCACGGGTCAATGGCGGCAGGAGCGCGTGGAGGCCCGCCCGCGCGAGCGCCTTTTCCCCGACATCCTGGTGGCTCTCAGCGGCGACGAGTTCGGCTGGCAGGCGCTGGAGCAAGCGCTGGTCGTGGCGCGACTGGAGGGCTCCAGATTGCACGGCCTTCACGTGAGGCCCGCAGAGGCCCAGGATGAGGGGGAACTTCGGGCGATCCAGGATGAGTTTGAGCGCCGTTGCGCGGGGGCCGGCGTGCGGGGAAAGCTGGCGGTCGAAAGCGGGAAGATCGCGCGTTTGATCTGCGAGCGGGCGCGTTGGGCCGATCTGGTCACGGTCAGCTTGTCCCATCCGCCCGGGCCGCAGCCCATCGACAAGCTGCGGTCGGGCCTGCGCACGATGATCGGGCGCTGCCCTTGCCCGGTGCTGACCGCGCCGCGAACTTTCTCCGATTTGCGAGCTCCCCTCTTAGCCTACGATGGCAGCCCCAAGGCGGAAGAGGCGCTCTTTGTCGCCACCTACATGGCGGGGCGCTGGCAGGTTCCGCTGACCGTGGTGACGGTGACCGAGAACGGCCTCACCGCCCATGCGCAATCACGCGCCAAGAAGTACCTGGAGGCGCACGGCGTGGAGGCGGCCTATGTGGAGCGAGAAGGGGCGGTCGCCGAGGCCATCCTGGAGGTGGGCGAGGGGCGCGGCTGTGATCTGGTCGTCATGGGTGGTTACGGGCGCGGGCCGGTGCTGGAGGTGGTGCTCGGCAGCACGGTGGATAGCTTGTTGCGCACCATCCGCAAGCCGGCCTTGATTTGCCGGTAGAGGCCGCGTATGAACCGCGACACGTGGCTGGTGGCCGCTGCGCTCTTGCTCTGGGGAGTTGGCGAGGGGCTCTTCTACCACATCCAACCGCTCTACATCGAGCAACTGGGCGCCGATCCGGTGCAGCTCGGCACTTTGCTCTCGATGGCCTCCGTCGTGAGCGCGATGAGCCTCTTGCCGGCGGGGGTGCTGGCCGACCGTTTGCCGCGCAAGTGGGTGATGTTCGGCGGGTGGGCGCTGGGTTTCCTGGGAACGCTCTTCATCGGCCTGGCCCGCACTTGGCAGGGTTTGATCCCCGGCTTGTTGCTTTATTCCTTCTCCGCTTACTGTATTCCCGTGATCAACGCCTATCTGGCTTATGCGGTGGGTGGGCGCAACCTGGAGCATACTTTCACCACCGTATTCGCCGGATATGCCGCTGGCGGCGTGATCTCGCCCGCGATTGGTGGCTGGCTGGCCGATGCGACCTCGATGCGCACGGTATATTTTATCTCCGCCTTCCTTTTCGCCATCTCCTCACTGATCGTGATGCAAACCTCCGCGCAGCCTGCGCCTTCCCAGAAGCCCAGCAAGTTGCACTGGCGCCGCTTGCTGAACAAGCGCTTTCTGGGCTTCGCGGCGCTGGTCTGGTTGGGCTTCTCGGCGATGTACACCGGATTCCCCCTGGCCCCCAACTTCCTGGCCGACGTGGGAGGCTGGGAGACTTCCCGGATCGGGATGCTGGGCTCGTTCCAGGCGCTGGGGACGGTGGGGCTGAATCCGCTGCTGGGGCGCCTGAATGAGGGTGAGCGAGGGGACAAGGGGTTCGGTTTGATGGTCGGGCAGGCGCTGGTGTGGGTCTCAGCGCTGCTTTTGCTGGTGATGGGGAGTTTCCCCGTGCTGGCCGGGGCCTATTTGCTGCGCGGCGCTTATCAGAGCTGCCGGGCGTTGACGCAGGCGCGGGCGACGAGGCTGGGGGATGCCTCCGAGCGGGGGCTGATGCTGGGCGCGACCGAGACGGCCATCGCCGCCGCCCAGGTGAGCGCCCCGTATATGGCGGGCTGGCTGTACAAAGCCGATCCGGGCTATCCCTTCGTGGCCTCGCTGGTGTTGATTCCCATGGTGCTGCTGCTCGG
>CAZDYW010000061.1:2620-10623 GCA_964509655.1 uncultured Anaerolineales bacterium | reverse complement strand
CCGCCCTTCAGGTAGACACGAGTCACGCGCGGCAATAGGCCGGTGGTCACCTCGTAGTTGATCGTCTCGGCCCAGTGGGCGACCTCCTCGGCCGAGATTTGCGCCTCGCCCTGCTGGCCGACCAGTACAACTTCGTCGTGCAATCGAACGTCTGGGATGTGATCGACGTCCACGACGAACTGATCCATGCAGACGCGCCCCACGATGGACACCCGCTGCCCGTGGATCAGCACCGCGCCACGGTTGGAGAGGATGCGGTGGTAGCCGTCGCCATAGCCGACGGGGACGAGTGCCACGCGCGTGGGCTTGTCGGTGATGTAGGTGCGCCCATAGCTGATGCTCGCACCGGTCGGCAGCATGCGCACCCGCGCGACGCGGCTCTTGAGCGCCAGCGCCGGGCGGAGTGGAACGCTCGGCTCAAATTCCGCCGAGGGACGCAATCCGTAGAGCGCGATGCCACAGCGCACCATGTCGAGCGCCATCTCCGGCAGGTCGATGGTGGCGGCACTGTTGGCGACGTGCTTGAGCGGGAATTCGAATCCGGCGCTTTTCAGGTGCTCCGCCACATCGGTATAGATGCCAAACTGGCGGCGGGTGAAGCTCTTGTCGGCCAGATCCGCCACGGCGAAATGGGTATAAAGCCCCTCCAAATCGAGGCCCGGTAAGCGGCTCAGGAAATACACAAAATCCAGGGCCTCTTCGGGGAGCAGCCCGTAACGGCCCATACCGGTGTCCACCTTGACATGAACGGGCAGCGCTTTGCCTTGCGCCTGCGCCGCTGCCGATAACGCCTCGGCCTGGGGCTTGCTGTTGACCGTGGGGGTCAAGTCCCAGCGCACGATGGCCTCCGATGCGGCGGGCAGCGTGTAGCCCATGATGAGGATGGGGGCGGTGATGCCCGCTTGTCGCAGTTGCACACCCTCGCCGGTGCGGTGGACGGCCAAGCGGGTGGCGCCACCCTTCAGCGCGGCCCGCGAGACCTGCACAGCGCCGTGACCGTATGCGTTGGCCTTGACGGTCACCATCAACTCAGCGCCGGCGCGATTCTTGAGCATCCGCGCGTTATGCGCGATAGCATCCAGATCGATCTCGGCCCAAGTCAAAAGTTCATTTTCCATCATTAGCTCCTAGCTCTTGCTCATCCCCGTGCAAAAGCCCCCTACGTCAAGAAAACGAGGGGGCCACTTGCAACTCTTGCAACTTGCAACCTGCAACCTTTCTACTACCCGCCCAGATAAGCCCTCATCACCTCTGGGTTAGTGGCCAACTCCTCAGAAGGCCCCTCCAGCACGACGTTGCCGTTCTCCAGCACGTAGCCGCGCTGCGCGAACTGGAGCGCCATGCGTGCGTTCTGCTCGACGAGCAAAATCGTGGTGCCCTCCTGATTGATCTCCTTGAGGGAGACGAACATATCTTGCATCAGCAAGGGGGCCAAGCCCATCGATGGCTCATCGAGGAGCATTAGCTCGCGCCCGGTCATCAAGGCCCTCCCGACGGCCAACATCTGCTGTTCGCCGCCGCTCAGCGTGCCGCCCTTCTGGACCTTTCTCTCCGCCAGGCGCGGGAAGAGAGCGAACACCCGTTCCAGGTCGCGCTCTATCTCTGAGGTATCTTTCCGAGCGTAGGTAGCCAGTTTCAGATTCTCCATCACGGTCAGGTTGCCGAAGATGCGCCTTCCCTCCGGAACGTGGGTGATGCCCAGATCGCTTGCCACTTTGTCGGGAGGGTAATTGAGGAGATTATTCCCCTTGTAGGTCATTTTGCTTCCCGGCTCGGCGGGAACCAGCCGGGAGATGGCCTTCAGCGTGGTGCTCTTGCCGGCCCCGTTGGCGCCGATGATACACACGATCTCCCCTCTATCCACCTCGAAGCTGATGCCGTGCAAAGCCCTGATCCCCCCGTAGGAGACATGCAGATTTTCCACCGATAACAACATCAGAGTTCTCCCTCCTTGCCCAGGTAAGCCTCGATTACCACCGGGTTATTGCGAATTTCTTCGGGCGGCCCCTCGGCGATGACCTCGCCGAAATTGAGCGTCTGGATGTACTCACAGAGGTCCATGACGACCTTCATGCGGTGCTCGATGAGATAGATGGCGGGTCCGAATTGGTCACTTATCTCGCGGATGACGTCCATCATCTCGACCATCTCCTCCGGGTTCATGCCGGCGGTGGGCTCATCGAGGAGGAGCAGCTCTGGCTCGACGGCCATAGCTCTGGCCATCTCCACCTTGCGCTGCACGCCATAGGGTAAGTTGGTGACCACCTCATCGGCGAAGTGTTTCACGCCCATCATCTCCAGGAGGGCGTAGGAGCTTTCCTCGATCTCCTTCTCACCTCTGCTACAGCGGCCCGTGGAGAAGAAGGCGTCCAGCAACCCGTAGTCGATCTTGGAGTAGTGGGCCAAGCGGACGTGATCCAGCACCGTCATATGTCGCCAGAGGCGCAGGTTCTGGAAGGTGCGCCCGATGCCCATGGCCGCGGTTTCGTAGGGTTGACGCCCCAAGAGGCTCTGGTCCTTGAATCTTATATCCCCCTCGGTCGGCGTGTACATACCGGTGATCAGATTGAAGATGGTGGTCTTGCCTGCCCCATTGGGGCCGATCAGGCCACGCACCTCTCCCTTCTCGATTGTCAAGTTAAATTCATGGACGGCTCTCAAGCCGCCAAAATAGTGGGTCATGTCATTAACGCGAAGTAAGCTCATTGTCCACCTCTTCTTTCTTCGATCTCGGTGGTCTCCCGTGGCTTCAGCAGTTCCTTAACGTCGAACTCTGTGAAAGCGATGAGGCCCGTGGGGCGGAACATCATAAAGGCGATGATGATCACCGGGAGGACGATCCATTTTAGAATCTCCAGCGGGCGCAGAATCTCGCGCAGGAATTGGATGCCCACCGCTCCCACGATGGAGCCGACGACGGAGTTCAAGCCGCCCAGGTAAACCATCGCCAGAACCTCACTCAGCTTCAGCAGGCCGAAGGTGCCGGGGTTGATGTAGCCCAGAACGTGGGCCAGCAGTCCACCGGCCACGCCGGCCCAGAAGGCGGCGAAGAGGAAGGCTACTATCTTAGTTCGGCGGGTGTTGACGGTGAGGTGACCGGCGGCGATCTCATCATCCCGCACGGCGCAGGTCGCCTTGCCCAGCGTCGAGCGCGTGAAGTTGTAGATGATCGCGACGCAGATGACCATGGCGATGAAGACGACAGGCAAGGGCGCCCATTGGGGTTGATTCATAAAGCCGCGCGGGCCGCCGATGACCTCTAGATTCTCGACCAAACTCTTGACGATGAAAGTGAAGGCCAAGGAAATGATAGCCAGATAATCGCCCCGCGTCCGGAAGGAGGGGATGGCTACCAGTAACGCTCCGACCGAGGCTGTTAGTCCCCCAGCGATGAGGGCCAGGGGGAATATGAATGGCCCCAAGGCCGGTGGGAGCAAAGGCGATCCAAAGACATCATCATTGACGAATAATAAAACGGTTAGGACGGAAGCGACGTAGGCTCCCAGCGCCATAAAGCCGGGATGGGAGCAGGAGAACTCTCCCAGGTAACCGTTCACGATGTTCAAGCTGAGCGTCACTATGACGGATATGAAGGTCAGCCTGAGCACGAGCACGCGGTAATCATTGAGACTGCCCCAGAGATGGAGCGCGGCGTAGAGCAGCGCCAGATGCACGATCAGGGAGACGAAAAGGGAGAGATTGAGCAGCTCACCGGCCAGCTTGTTGGCTATGGGGATCGTGAATCTCGCCACGAGGACGACCGGCAAAAAATAGAAGAGAAAGATATAGAGCAACGCGCTGGGTATCAACAGCGGTTCTTTGAGCATGATGCGGAAGCCGAAGAGCGCCGGGGCGCGGGATAAGCCTAGCAAACGCGCAAACGTGTCGCCGATGAGAAGCTCTAACACGACGGCGACCAAAGCGCCCGCGAGCCAGCCCAGGAGAGGGGTTCCTCTAAATTGCGCTCGCGCTCTTTGGAGCAAAGGGCTTTCCTTGATGCGTCTGGTGATGGATGGCATAGCTAAATCCTTTCCTCTCTTTGTGAGGAGCTATAGCCTCAACTGGGCGCTGAAGGGCTCGCCGAAGAAGCCGTGCGGACGGAAGGTCAGGATGAGCAAAATGATCGAGTAGGCGATCAAATCGCGGAAGGTGGAGGGGAAGATGGCCGCTACGAAAATCTCGATGAAGCCCAACAGGAAACCGGCCAGGGCTGCCCCCAGCACCGAGCCTCTGCCACCCAGGATGGCGGCGACGAAAGCCTTCCAGCCGACGAAAACGCCCATGTAGGGCTCCAGGACGGGGTAAGCGATGCCGAAGAAGATGCCGGCCGCGGCCGCCAGGGCGGATCCGATGCCGAAGGTGAGCGCGGCGATGGTATTCATCGGCACGCCCATCAAGGGGACGACGACATAATCGTAGGCCATGGCCCGCATTGCCATCCCCCATTTGGTGCGCTGCACGAACTGATGTAGGGCGATCATCAGCAGCAAGGAGAGGCCCACGATCATAAGCTTGGTGTTGGTGAGCGTCACGCCTCCCACTTCATACGTCACCGTCTCAACCAAATTGGGGAAGTTGCGCCGTCTTGCGCCCAGGAGGGCCAGATTGGCCGTCTCCAGGAAGACGCCCACCATCAAGCCCGTGATGGCGGCCGAGGCCCTGGGCGCTCCTCGCAGCGGTCTGTAAGCCACCCGCTCGACGAGCATACCCACGAAGGCCGTGGCGAGCATAGCCAGAACAATCGTCAGCACTAGAATCAGCCAGTTCGGCAGTGGCAGAATGCCCGCCGCTGAAATCGCCACCAGACCGCTGGAGATGAAGAATCCGATATAAGCCCCGGTCATGAAGATATCGCCGTGGGCGAAGTTCCACAACATCAGGACGCCGTAGACCATGGAATATCCCAGGGCGATCAGGGCATAAAAACTGCCCCATTGTAATGCGTTCACCAGGTGTTGAAAAAACTCGTGTAAGGTCACTTGTACCTCCTATCAGAGAAAACAAGAACTGCGAGCGTGGGAGCCCGCCCTGCTGATCGATGCTCGCGACAGATTGCCAAATCCGTCGTCGGAGCGATGAGGATACGTCCGCTCTGCTGATCGATTGTGATACAGTAAAGAGTGGGATGGACGAAAGTCCATCCCACTTCCCTTCGCTGTCACTTAACTACTGCAATTCCGGGGGACAGGCCATCTTGTAGAACGTGAATTCCTGGTCGGGCGTGATCTCCACGACCACGACGCACTTGATGGGATCACCCTCTACCTCGGCTCCGGCATACTTCATAGTGCCGGTAGCGCCCTCCCATTTCTCGACGGCCGCCAGTTGATCGCGGATGGCCTGGCGATCTTCCTCCAGCTCGCCCGTCAGCCCGCCGGTGTTCTTGATGGCCTCGAAGAGCATGTTGCCGGCGTCCCAGGCCAGAGCAGCCACGTCGCCGGGGATGTAGCCATACTTCTCGTTGTACTTGTCGATGAACTCCTTGGTGACGCCCGTGGCGCCCTTCATCGCGTAATGGCTGGTGAAGTAGCAGCCGACACAGTCATCGCCACATAGGTCCATCAACTCCGGGGAGCTCCAACTGTCGCTTCCCATGATCGGGTTGTCCCATCCCAGCTCGTGGGCCTGCTTCACGATCAGCGGTACCTCGTCGTAGTACTGGGGCGTGAAGAGAAGCTCGGCGCCCGACTCTATGATCTTGGTCAGCTGGGAGCTGAAGTCCTTGTCCTTGGTCGTGAAGCTCTCGAAGGCCACCACTTCCATCCCGGCCTCCTCGGCGCCCGCTTTGAAGAACTCCGCCAGTCCCTTGGGATAGTCACTTGCTACGTCATAGAGGACGGCCACCTTCTGGACGCCAAACTCGTCCTTGGCGAACTGGGCCGCCACCTTGCCCTGATAGGGATCGATGAAGCAAGCGCGGAATACCCAGGGGCGATCCTTCGTCGTGCGGGGATTGGTCGACCAAGGGCTGATGTCCGGTGTCTTGTACCGATCGGCAACCTCACCCATCGGGACCGCTTGCTTGCTGGAATAGGAGCCAATCAGGGCCAGCACCTCATCCTCTGTGATGAGCTTCGTCGCCGCCGAGACTGCCGACTCTGCCTTGGCCTCGTTATCCTCGTGGATCAACTCAATCTCATAGGTCTTGCCACCAACCTCGATCTCGCCCCCCATCTCCTCCAAAAGCAAGTCCAGGGCGAATTTTCCCTCCTCGCCTACCTTGGGGATGTCGCCGGTGAGGGGAACAACGCTACCGATCCTGATCACGCCGCCGTAAGGAGCGCCGCCTCCTGCGCCACACCCCGGCAACATACCAACCACGAATGCCATAGCCAGCACCAAACACGCGATTCTCTTGATCATCTTACTCCTCCTTTTTTATGCAATCGCCGGAACGGTTTCAAGAACAGTTCAACCAGACTCGTTTTTCTATCTGCACCTCCTTTATGCGCTCAAGGAGCAGTTCTTCCCAGAGCCGATTATGACTCGGATATGACTCAGAGAAGAACGGGGGGAAGCTCTTATTGTGACTGTGTCAGAAAACGAAATCTGACCCTATGTAAGGGACAGAAGCGATAGCTCTATGTAGACAGCAGCGGAGCGACATCATCGGATAAAAAGGCGATATGCACCGTCCAGCTTGTATGCAGGGCTGGCGGTAAGGTATGGATAAGTCCATGCCGTTACTCACGGCTTGTCGTTTTAGATGGGAATTTCTGCGAGGATATTGGTCAGTGCGAATCATCACTTCACTGTACCGTCGGGATTTCTGATCCTGGGAGATTTATGAGCGATGACAGTGCATGCGCTCTTGAAAGGCGAAAGCAAAACTACAATTGTAAACTGGTCAGCGTAGTGTGGAGCTCTATCGTTTCCAGGCGCTACTTCGAAGTTGCTTCACGGTATCCGGGGTTAGGATTTCCTGAACCAAAGAGGAAGTTCGGCTCAGTCGTAAAAACTACGATTGGCATTATACCCTAGAACATATGGGATGTCAAAACAACTGCAAAAACTACTACTCAGACACTTGCTCAGAGGAGGTTTGCAACCCCCGAATTTTTAAGCAAGGCAATCATCAAAAGATGCTGGGTTACGAACCAAGCTTGAGCAGGCTGAGCAGACACCGATTATCGACAGTTGACAAGCTCTATACCTGTTCTTACAATTGACCAGTATGATCAAGCGCCAATTCTACAAGGCCGTGTTCCCAGCGCTGGGGCTGATGGCTATTTTGATCACATCGGTCGGCACGGTGCGCATGCACCCGCCGTTTTCCTTCGCGCCCCAACTTCCAGTGCCGGCGGGCGAGTTTATGATGGGAAGCTGGGAGGACGATCCTGACGCGCAACCCATCCATCGCGTCTACGTGGATGCCTTCTACATCGACAAGTATGAGGTCACCAACGCCCAATACGTCCATTTCCTCAACGCTGGCGGTGGACCGACTGGGCGATGTGCGGGACACATCTGCCTGGACACTCAAGCCGACACGCTGGATAGCCATATCCTCTACCGGCATGGGCGCTATGTGGTGGAGCCAGGATACCAAAGACATCCCGTGAGCGGCGTCAGTTGGTATGGTGCGCGGGCCTATTGTCAGTTTCACGGCAAGCGCTTGCCCACCGAGGCGGAGTGGGAAAAGGCCGCGCGTGGCGTCGACGGTCGGGCATATCCCTGGGGTGATGAGCTAGCTCCAGATAAGCTGAACGCGGGCGAACGTGTAGGGGACACTCGGCCCGTCGGTAAATATCCAGCCGGCGTCAGCCCATATGGCGCCCACGATCTGGCCGGGAACGTCTGGGAATGGGTGGTCGATTGGTATGACGTTTACCCCGGTAACACGTACACCTCTCCCTTCTTCGGCGAGAAGTACAAAGTAGTTCGCGGCGGTTCCTGGAATCATCCCGACCGTGACGCCCGATCTGCACATCGCGACATCGCTCACCCGGCGCGGCGCATCCACGTCGTGGGCTTCCGGTGCGCACGAGATTATTGAGCCTGAA